>CAYUNU010000262.1:0-5579 GCA_964446195.1 uncultured Porphyromonadaceae bacterium
ATTCTCCTCCATGGGTGATGTCCTTCTCACTGCCCCGGTACTCCGAGGTGCTCTTGATGCCAATCCTGACATTCAGATTGATTTAGTTACCAAGAGAGGGTTTGAGGGTTATTTTTCGGGTATTGACAGGCTAAATATTATTCCCGCTGACACAAATAATAAGCATAAAGGAATAAGAGGTTTACTCAGGCTGTCAACAGAGATTTGGAAATCTACTAGACCCGACAAAGTCATTGATCTTCATGGGGTTATCAGAAGTCATATACTTAGGTTACTAATGGCGAACAAAGGTATTCCTGATTACAAAATAAACAAAGGAAGAAGAGAGAAAAAAGCTTACATCAAAGGTAGCAAGCGGTCAGAGCTAAAGCATACAACTGAAAGATATCTGGAAGTTTTTAGGAAGGCAGGTGTCGATGTACAAATGGTAAACCAGCCCTTTAAAATCAAAAATCCCAAAGCATTAAAAAAAGAACCAAAAACTTTAAAGATCGGACTGGCTCCTTTTGCTCGACATCCATCAAAAACATGGCCCTTGGACCGCACTGTTAAGATGATGTCCATACTGGATACCACACTCGACATAGAATTTCATTTTTTTGGTGGGAAGGAAGACGCGAATAAATTACAACATCAGGATTTTAAGAATTTTAAGGTAGATATTCATGCAGGCAAGATGAATCCTCAGGAAGAAATACAAAGCATTTCTGGACTTGACCTTTTTGTAAGTATGGATTCAGCCAATATGCATTTAGCTGATTTAATAGGCATACCAGTAATATCAATATGGGGCGGAACCCACCCTGATATTGGTTTTAGGGCATTGAATCAGCCCGAAAATAATAATATTCAAACCTTAGAGAAGCTAGATTGCCGGCCATGTTCTGTCTTTGGTAATAAGCCCTGTACCCTTGTGGATTCACCACATAAATGTCTGACATCAATAAGCCCGGAATTTGTTTCAGAAAAGATTATCTCATCAATATTATGATTTAGCAAGGAAATTTGGTCAAGCTTTTATAAATTTATAGAAAATTGACTTTATGAAAAGATATTTTTTAATCCTGATTCTGCTTCCTTTTTGCTTTTCCAGCCAATCCCAGGATCTTTCAGGCAAACTGATTGCCTTGTATCAATTCCCTATTGATTTTGAGATTCAGAATGATCAGGGTGAAATGAACACAAAGGAATATCTTAAGTCATATGGTACCAAAAGAAAGACCAGAGCAGTGGAAAAGATGTATGAAATAATGATCCCCTTCATACATGATAGAATAACTGAGGAAGGTTTTGAATTACTGCCATGTGATGAATTAGGGTCTATTAAAGCTAATCCTTACGGCATTCCCAATATTGGTATAGCCAAGGCGGTAAAAGCTTGTGAAAAGGCTGATTACTTCCTGCGTATAGCCATCAAGGACATTACTGTAATCAACACTAATGCTCAAAAAGCAGATGCACCAGTAAAGATGCGAACCCTTACAGTTAGGTGTAGGATCACCTTACAGGATAAAGATAAAAACAACATCAAGTCGCTTGAGGCCATATTTGATTCAGGCGACCGAATTGAAAGTCATCGCAACATTGGCATCGACACCAGAAAAATTAACGGTACAGATCGAGAACAGGAGATGAAAATATATGAAACCTGCTGTAAAATGGCCTTTCTCAAAGCCATGGATAAATGGAACTAGAACAGGAAGTCGAGTTCTATATATAGCCCACTTGTTCCATCCCTTTTATCGGCAGCAAATCCATAATCAACTGCAACTATAAAGTTCTGATTTAGTGCAATATGCAAACCAGCTCCGTATGTAAAGTGTATATCATCGCTGTCACCACTTATATTAGGCTGATTTTCATAAGGCTTAGTGATCTTAGCCGCATCCACAAATGGAGATAAGGCAAGATATAACTCTCTGCTGCCTATATTGAAATTAGCAAATTTCCAACGCAATTCGAAGTTTCCCAGAACGGCGCCTTCACCAACAACACGGTTTCTCATAATTCCGCGCAGAGTTTTGCTTCCTCCAAGGCCATCCCAGGAAACAAAGGTGTCAGGTTTGAAGGAAAGCATATACCAAGGGGCATCGCCCGACAAGGTTGTCTGATAATTAAGTCGATAGGCAAAAGTCACGCGGTTTTTAATCAGAGTAAAGTACTGGCGATGAGTGAGTACAAAGGCAGTATATGGGTTTTCATTACCAACAAAACCGGGTGCTGCCACGAAGCACATTTCTGTCCATATCCCCTTGTTTGGATTAGGTTCATTATCTCTTGTATCAGCAACCAGACCTACTTTCATAAGGTTAGTGTAACCACCCTCTGCCTGATCTGCAGGAATAATGCCATCGCTAATATAGTTTTCATATAGTCCGGGAATATCTTCAAGTACTTGTGAACCTGTAAGATTCTTATTTAGCTTTTCCAGATCCACTGAAGCAACCTTTATGTTATAGTGAGCCAACCCTGCATACCAGCGGAGCTTCCTGCCAACTATTTTTCCCTGGAAATCAGTTTTGATTCTTAGAGACCTGAATCCCATCCTGTAGTACATTCGGGTAAGGTAATCTTCATTACCTTCTGAATCATCTTCCAGGGAAGGGTTATAAACTGACTCATAGCCGTTAAAACCATAGAAATCCATTGCTTTATCAGTCTCCAACCGCAGTAGGCCTGTAAAACGTATCCCGGGAATTAGGTATTCAGAGTCGTATTTTATTTGTTTCAGATCGCTACCCTTTGTTGTATGCGACCATTCAGCGTATATTGAATGCTTATAAAAAGGATAAACTGAAGGGTCACCATAATTATAAATATTTGTCAAGGCTCCATATCTGAACCCTTTATCTGCATCATATGCAATTGCTGGCAATACACCACCTAATTGCCACCCCACCGGATCAGCCTTAGTTTCCTGTGCTCTTAAGGAGGACGATTTGAAAGGAGCAATTAAAAGAAATGAAACAATAAAAAGGACAATTGGGAGTTGAATTTTCATAATAGCTGATTTAAGTTTTAAGAGAATAAAGATATAGTTTTTCAACTATCTACATAATCTTTACCTTTGGGCAAATTACAATAATGCTATGCAAGAAGCACACGGAATTATTTGGGATGTAAATCCAGTACTATTTGAAATAGGTCAATGGTCTGTTCGTTGGTACGGATTACTTTTCGCTACTGGATTCGTTTTTGGTATTATTATTATTACGAAGATGTTTAAAAGCGAAGGGATTAACAAAGATTGGGTCGACAGCCTTTTCTTATATGTAGTAATTGGCACTGTCATTGGTGCCCGACTGGGTCATGTATTCTTCTACGACTGGGCCTATTACAAAGATCATCTCGATGAGATATACAAGATCTGGCATGGCGGGCTTGCAAGTCATGGTGGCGTAATTGGCATTGCTCTGGCTTTATGGCTCTGGTCGAGGAAATACAGTAAAAAATCCATATTATGGATAATCGATAGGGTTGTTGTACCAACAGCATTGGCAAGTATGTTTATCAGGTTGGGTAATCTGGTTAATTCCGAAATTATTGGGAAAGCAACTGATGTACCCTGGGCTTTTACCTTTAGTTCTGTCGACAATATACCCAGACATCCATCACAACTATACGAGGCAATAGCCTATCTCGCCATATTCGGTCTTCTAATGTATTTGTATTGGAGAACCGACATTAAAGATAAAACCGGCCGTTTGTTTGGTATTTTAATGACTCTGGTATTCAGTTTCAGGTTCATTATTGAGTTCACTAAGGAAAACCAGGTGGCATTTGAAGCAGATATTCCCTTAAATATGGGACAATGGCTCAGTCTTCCATTCATCCTGATTGGATTGTACTACCTACTAAGACCGATTAAGTTGACGGGGGAGAAGTGACAAGTTACAAGACACAAAACACAAGCGCTTAATTACTTACAGTATTTGTAGAGCATATCCGCTGCATCTCGATGGCCTAGTTCATATGCATGCTTCCAGTCGTAACAGGCTCCCTCCATATCTCCTATACTTAAACGAAGCTTTGCTCTACTGAAATACACATCCGGCTGTTTGGGATCTAAATCCAGTGACATTGCATAATCGCTAATAGCATCTCTGGTTTTACCTATTTCTGTTAATGACTGTGCACGCAGGTTAAATGCTTCTTTACTTGGAGATGTTGATAATATCGGATCCAGATATTCAAGAGCTTTTTCAGGATTATCGGCTATAAGCTCCTTAGCAATAAGTAAATTAAGATCTGTAGCATCAACACCCATAAGTTCCAGTTGATTCATTGCTTCAACTCCCCTGCCCGACTGGCCCGAGCTCACAATAGCTCTGGCATTAAAGATGTAATATTTTATATCGTATGGATGATTATATATCAACTTTTTATATAGCTCTTCGGCTTCGTCATACTTGTTTTTTTCCAACAAGTAATCGGCATATTTGAGCTGCGCATAAGAGTTGGAGGGTTCAAGACTAAGCGCTTTTTTAAAGCTCTGAACAGCTTTTTTGTTATCATTTAAAAGATAGTGGTATTGTCCCTGAAGAGCTAACAGTTCAGCTTGATTTTGATGATTCAAGATCAAATCATTCCAGAAATCTTCTTCAAAGTCCTTTTTTAAGATTCGATATTCTGCTTCAGCTTGCAATTTCTCTGACTCTGTATACCAATCGATCGACCAAAATCTTATCCAATCCCTATCTCTGTCAAGATCTGAAAAAACAGGATCAAGCATAATATCTTTCAATGGCAATTTGAAATCTGACTTAAGGTGTGACTCCAGATACTTAAATAGTGATGGCTTATTGCCCAGCAACTTATAAGAACGTGCCAAATAAATAGAGGCTATTCCCGGTGTAAATTTTTCAGCTACTTCAAAAAGCTTCACAGAACTTTCAATATTTCCCAACCCATACTCTGCCTTACCTAAAAGCATGTAATACACAGCCTTTTCATCATTATTAACCGGTACACTTTTTTGGGAAAGGGCAGACAAGTAATCATCCTTTTCAATATCTGCCTGCATTTTTATTAAATCAGGATTAAACGACTGCCCCATCAATTTAAATGGAAGGACAAACATTAACAGTAGCAGTATTTTTCCTATCACCTCTTTCATTTTTCGTCGCTATACAAAATATGTACAAAACCGATCAGATATCTGGGCTCAAGACCTGTAAGCCTTCTCTCATAAACATCACACACATAATAATAAACGCCGGGAGGTACTTTTTTACCCGACTCCATATGTCTGGCATCCCAGTTAATATCAGGATCATTAGTTTGAAAGACCAGATTACCCCATCTACCGTATACCTTTAAATCAATCTTTTCTACAAGGTTATAGGGGAAGGGTTTAAAAAGATCATTTATCCCATCACCATTTGGAGTGAATACGTTTGGCAGTTCAAAATTTATACAATCGTCCACACAAATAATATTTGAGTAGGCGCTCTCGTTCCCAACAGAATCGACAGCTGTAACAGCATAACAAGCAGCCATACTAATAGTTGGGTAGTGCCAATACTAGACAAAGCCCTTAGTTGTACCCTTTATTTTGACAACTCAGAACAATTGTTCTA
>CAYUNU010000263.1:0-5570 GCA_964446195.1 uncultured Porphyromonadaceae bacterium
GACTGGTTTTGGTTTTATCAGATCAGATTTTTTCATAGCCACTTTCTTTTTTACAGCTTCAATATCAGGCTGTATGTTGCATGATCCACCGGATTTCAGATACCAGAATGACATTGGTGCGTAGTTCATTATTGTTTTAGCCCAGTGCCAAAGTTCGAGATCAAATTGAATAGATTGGGTGAAGGGTATTCCATCTAGCATATTATATCTCAGGTTAACAGTCATCCCGGGGTGGAAGTTTCCAGAGCCATCGGGTTGTGCCAGAAGAAAGTGGGAGAATTTCTCGGGGCGGCACCAGGCGTATCCGAAGTAATCCTCAGTACCTGTGCCAATAAATGAAGGGAAGCTTTCGCCATCCACCCAAATTTTCTCATCACCTTCGCCCCACCATGCATCAGCGGTATTGAATACTGTAAGGCCTGTCCCCATATATACCCCTTCTCCGTTTAGAGTGACATAATTAACATCAAAATGACCGTCATCACCATTCACATAGCTAGATCCACCTGATTCCACAGCTTGAAGTTCATGCCAGTTAGCTCCAAAATGCATGGAATTGTTAGTCCATCTGTATGAATCTGTCAGTGCCATTTGTTTGACAACAGTAACAGGTTGATTTCCATAATTTATGAGTTTAAATTCCGCAGACTTTTTGAATGGCATTACCCAGTATGAGCTTAGAGTTCCATCCTCTGTAACTTCAGTGTACCATGTCTTGTAAGGTCGGATTTGATATCCGGTGCCAAAAAATTCTCCCAGTGGAGCCCAAACGGTTTTTTCGCCATCAAATGTGATCTCTATTATTGTTGATCTCAGTGCTTGTGGTAGATTTTCAGCATCAATTTTAACCTGAAGCTTATGAATAGCGGATTTTCCGGAAAGTATTATTTCACTTGATTCTCCACTATTAATAACTCCATCAGTTAAATTATTGGTAAGGGATCTGGCTCCCAAGCTTTCATCGTTGGCACTACTAAGAATTTGTTGAACTTTTTCCAGATCAGGGCCTAAAGTTTTAAGTTCATCCAGTGTAAAGCTTCGCACGACTGTTCCTTCCTCATAGCTTCTATAGTTGATATTATAATAAACCGATGGACTGTGTTTTACGGGGTCGAGGGCTGGACATTCATAAGTAACCTTCAAGTGACTGGAGTAGGGTATTGGGAGGTAAAGATTATGACCTCGCTGGTAGTAGTTAGATTCGGGTGATACACTAGAGCTTAAGGGCTCACCAACAAGTGCTCCTCCGGAGATTATATCCAGCACAGGTCCTTCTATTTCAGCTTTATTTGATCCATCAAAGTAGAATCGTATGGTTCCGGTATAGGCATCTTCATTTCCGAAAGTCATCCAGAAACGGACGATGGCGCCCGGACCGTCAGCATCCAACATTACAAACTCACGTCGGCCATTATTTTCTTCCTGTCGGATAAACCATGATGCATCATGATTGGCATACCAACCTTCTCCCTCTGGGTTAATTGTATTCTGGTCGTAGCTGCTAAACTGTTTGCATGAAAAATATGGAGAAGGATAAGTGCTTGGTGAAAGTCTATCAGTCATTTCTGTTAATAGACTTCCAAGGTTGATCTCCTTGGCATTGTTGCAACTATTAAAGCTGGTTGTTGATAAAATTGCAATCAGGATAATAACAGAAAATCTTAAAAGGGATGATTTATTTTTCATAATATGGCTGGATTTTTATAATAATTTAATAAAGGTATTAATTTTATTATTTGTAATAGCATTACAATTTCTTTTCTCTTCTGATTCCCTGATTATGCGGCCTCTTGACTGATTAATTATGTGATTTAGGGATTTTACAAAATGGTGATTTTTCGCATGGTTATTAGATATGACTTTGTTAACTTTAGCGGACTAAGCAAGTAAAAAACTAAGCAAAAAAATCATGGCAAAAGAAAAGCTTGATCCAGCACTTGAATACCATATGCTTGGACGTCCCGGTAAGATCGAAGTAATACCCACCAAGCCTCATAGTACACAGAGGGATTTATCATTAGCCTATTCACCAGGTGTTGCAGTTCCTTGCCTGGAAATTGAAAAAAATCCAAGTGATGCGTATAAGTACACAGCGAAGGGCAATCTGGTTGGGGTTATTTCTAATGGTACAGCCGTTCTGGGATTAGGAGATATTGGTCCACTTGCAGGCAAGCCTGTTATGGAGGGTAAGGGATTGCTTTTTAAAATTTTCGCTGATGTTGATGTGTTTGATATTGAGGTAGATGAGAAGGATGTCGATAAGATTATTCAAACTGTAAAGGCGATAGCACCCACTTTTGGAGGGATTAATCTTGAAGATATAAAAGCTCCTGAGTGTTTTGAAATTGAACAGAGGCTGATAGAGGAGTTGGATATACCTGTTTTCCATGATGATCAGCATGGTACAGCGATAATATCATCGGCAGGTTTGTTGAATGCGCTTGAATTAGTTGGAAAATCTATTGAGGATATCAAAGTTGTGGTTAATGGTGCCGGGGCTTCTGCTATATCATGCGCAAAGCTTTATATGGCTTTGGGTGTTAAGCCTGAAAACCTGGTTATGCTGGATAGTAAGGGGGTATTAAACAAGAAGCGTCAGAATCTAAATAGTACCAAGAAAATGTTTGTAACTGACAGGGAAATATCCACACTTGAAGAAGCTTTTGTTGATGCAGATGTATTCCTTGGTTTGTCTGTTGGTAATGTAGTGAATCAGGAAATGGTTAAATCCATGGCCAGAGATCCTTTGGTTTTTGCTATGGCTAATCCTGATCCTGAAATATCCTACAAGGAGGCTATGGCATCAAGAGATGACTTAATATTTGCCACTGGACGATCTGATCATCCAAATCAGATAAATAATGTATTAGGATTTCCCTTTATATTTCGCGGGGCATTAGATGTGAGGGCTTCCAAGATAAACGAAGAGATGAAGCTTGCTGCCGTGCATGCTCTGGCAGATCTAGCCAAGGAGGATGTTCCTGAGTCGGTTAACCTAGCATATAATAAAACTAATATTCGTTTTGGTCGAGAATATATTATCCCAAAACCATTAGATCCCAGGCTTATAACTACTGTTTCAATAGCAGTTGCTAAAGCCGCTATTGAATCAGGTGTTGCCGGAAAAATCATTGAAGATTGGGATGAGTATTCGCTAGAGCTAGAGAAGAGGATGGGAACAGATAATTCTCTAATCAGGGCGGTCAATTCTGCTGCACGGAACAATCCCAAGAGGGTGCTCTACGGGCAGGCTTCTAACTTGAATGTTTTAAAAGCTGTACAAGCTGTACAACATGATCATTTGGCATTGCCTATGCTTCTTGGTAATAGAAAAGAGATACAGAATATGATCTTGGAAAATGGGCTTGACCTTATGGATGTTCCCATAATTGACTTAAATTGCTATACCGAGAGTTCCAGGGCAGAAAGATTTGCTACTCGATTCTGTGAAAGCAGGAAGAGGAAGGGTGTTACCTATGAGGAGGCTCTAGAGTTAATGAGGCAGGAGAGTTATTTTGGTTCTATGATGGTTGAGGTAGGTGAGGCAGATGCTTTTCTATCAGGTACCTCGAGTAAGTATGCCAATGTGATTAGGCCTGCTGTTCAGGTTATTGGAGTACGTGAAAAGTTATCTCATATTGCCGGGATGTACATTCTATTTACAAAAAAGGGCTTATTCTTTTTTGCAGATACAACAGTTAACAGAACTCCTGATTGCCAAACCCTTGTTGACACAACCCTACTTGCGGCTGAGGAAATCAGGAAATTAAATATTGTTCCCAAAATTGCACTGGTATCTTATTCCAATTTTGGTAGTGTAAGAGATGGATCCCCGGCTGCCGTTGCTGCGGCTGTAAAGATTTTACATCGTGATTATCCTGATCTTTTGGTTGATGGAGAGATGCAGGCTAATTTTGCTCTTAATAAGGGCTTAAGGAAATCAAAATATCCTTTTTCAAAACTGGCTGATCATGATGTAAATACTTTGATCTTCCCAAATCTTAGCTCGGGAAACATATCATACAAGATGATGCAGGAGATAGGTGGAGCTGAAGTAATTGGACCAATACTAATGGGAATGAAGAAACCTGTTCATATCCTACAAATGGAATCGAGCGTAAGGGAGATCGTTTATCTTACTTCTATCGCAGTGGTTGACGCTCAGAACATTGAACATAGTTTTGAAAATCCAATTGTTTAAGGTGGGCTTAACTTTATTTATTCATAATTAAACGAGATAATTCATCAGGTCGGGTAATTCATTTACATAATCGCTAAAGAAATTTCTTTCTTTCATCTTTCTTACCAGAGGATTGATGTCTTCTGGCTTTTTTAGTTCGATACCGATTAATGCGGGGCCATTTTCTCTAGCGGTTTTTTTGCTGTATTCGAAATGGACTATATCGTCTTCAGGGCCAAGCACTTCCATTACAAATTCTTTCAGAGCTCCGGGTCTCTGTGGAAATCGTACAATGAAGTAATGTTTAAGTTTCTTGTAGAGGAGTGCTCTTTCTTTGAATTCTGGGAAGCGGCTCATATCGTTGTTTCCTCCTGATAGAACTACAGCCAGTTTATCATTTTTTCCTGGACCATCATATAGAAGAGCTCCAGCAAGAGCGAGTGCTCCTGCAGGTTCGGCTACTATGGCATTTTCGTTGTATAGTTGTAATATAGTTTCGCAAATTAACCCTTCCGGCACGGTAATAACCTCGTCTAGGTTTTTTTTACAAATAGCGAATGGTATGTCACCTACTTGTTTAACTGCAGCTCCATCAGTAAAGGTGTCGATTACATCCAGATAGACCGGCCACCCGGCTTTTATTGCCTTTTGCATTGCGGGAGCCCCTTCAGGTTCTACGCCGATTAATTTGGTTTGTGGCGAATGATGTTTGAAAACTTCGGACATTCCTGCTGCCAATCCTCCTCCACCTATAGGTATAAACAGGTAATCTATTCCTTCTTTTTCTTGTCTGAGCATTTCCAGGGCCAATGTTCCCTGACCGTGGATAACTTCTGGGGAATTAAATGGAGGGATGAAAGTTGCTCCACTATTTTTTGCTTCCTGGACAGCTCTTTCATTAGCCTGATCAAAGCTGTCACCAGTTAGAATTATATTAATCCAATCTTTCCCATGCAGCTCAACCTGCTTAATTTTTTGTTTTGGAGTAGTTGAAGGCATAAAAATAGTGCCGCGTATATTCAGTGTTTTGCATGAGTATGCAACACCTTGAGCATGGTTTCCGGCAGAAGCGCAAACAACACCCTTTTTTTTGGCCTCGACTTCCAGGCTTGATATCATATTATAGGCTCCACGGATTTTAAATGAACGAACAAGTTGAAGATCTTCCCTTTTCACCATTATTTCAGATCCGGATGATCCTTGGAAATTGTCTAGTTTTTCAAATGGGGTTTCAATAAGAATACTAGATATAGCTTTATCTGCTTGATTATAATTAAAAACGCTCATACTACATTATTTAGCAATTAATCAGGCTCTTTGCCAAATGATTGGCTTTAAGTAAAATAAATTCAGGATGCAAATATATGAAGTTTAGGCTAATGGGATAGTA
>CAYUNU010000264.1:0-5557 GCA_964446195.1 uncultured Porphyromonadaceae bacterium
TTCCGGAAGCAAAGGATAAGAAAGCATATTTGTTTTCGGATATCGAGGATATAGTCCTGTCAAATGAGGCTGATGTTGGGGTTCTTATTCATGAAAACAGATTCACTTACGCTCAAAGAGGCCTGAAAATGATTATGGATTTGGGTCAGTTCTGGGAGAAGTCAACAGGAATGCCAATCCCTCTTGGCGGAATAGTTGTAAATCGCAGAATTACAGACGAAAAGCAAATTATGATCCAGGGGCTTATTCGTGATAGTATTGTTTTTGCTCGCGAGAACCCAGGTTCAGCATTCCAGTATATGAAGAAATATGCTCAGGATATGAGAGAGGAGATCATGCTCCAACATGTGGATACCTTCGTAAATGATTATTCACTTAGCTTAGGGGAAGAGGGTAGAAAAGCTGTAACAAAACTCCTGGATATAGGAGGTGAAAAAGGACTGTTTCCTTTTCCCGGTGAAGATGTTTTTGTGTAAATTGTGCAGGACTAAACCTCATAGTAATGCCCCAGGCTAATGCTTTTTCTTGTTATCCTGATTTTTTTATCAGAACTCCTGCTTTTTCATTGGACAACCTCAAAGATATTCCTGCAGAATCGAAAGACCTGTTGACCTTTTTGAGTAGACAATGGGAAAATCCTATTATTAAAGGCGCAATTATTTTAGCTTCTCCAGCTTTGTATAACCAACTAAACAGTGAGTTAGAGAGTCCTGATCCACCACAAAAACTGCTTCTTTCCTTTCTCAGATATTACATCAGGATGTGTTTTCGTTGCACACCTTTCGGCCTCTTTGCCGGTGTTGGAACAGGAGTGATATCGAACAAAACTGAAATTAAAATCAGTAATCAATCGCTGCACTCTTTAAAATGCCGCATGGATATGGAATTTCTTGGAAATCTGGTAATGAAATTTTCAAGAGATCCTGAAATCAGGAGTAAACTTTTCTATCGTAGAAATACCAGTCTTTACTTTTTAGGTGATAAATGGCGCTATATTGAAATCTATTTTCTCGGTGATGTAAAAAAAAGGTATAGAATTGTGTCTCTGGAAGGTAATCCAGTTATAAATGAAGTTATTGCATATTCAGTGAAAAATAGAGCATGGGCCGACTTAATCCAACAAGTAACAGATTATAGTTATGATATTGAGGAGGCTACAAAATATATTATTGAATTAATAGAAAATCAGGTTTTAATCCCTGATATCTTTCCAAACTTGACAGGGAAGGAGTTTTCATCACGATTAAAAAACGAACTATCTGTTTTTAGCAAGGGGAAAAACGATATTACTAATTTTCTGTCTCTACTTGAGATTGTAGAAGATAGAGTTAAGCCAAATTCTTTAAATAATTTGTATCCCGAAATTATTTCATTGGCTGATAATACCGGGATTGAGTATCATCCGTCACATCTCATTCAGGCTGATCTGCTGAACTTATATGAAAATGCTGAGATTGATGAGGTTCTGACAAACAGAGTTTTGATGGGGATCAGGATTCTAAAGGCTATCTCAAGACCTCCGGAAAATAAAATTCTGCAAGAGTTTAAGAAACATTTTATTCAGAGGTTTGCTTATCGTGAAGTCCCATTGACACATGTAATGGATACCGAATTTGGAGTGGCATTCTCAGGACCTCAAGGACAACAAATGGCAGATCCGAGTCCCTTGCTTGAGGGTTTGGATTTTAAGCCAGACGTGCAAACAGATAGGCCAGTTCCACCCCATCCCCTTTTATTAAAAAAGCTAGAATCATATAACCCTCATGATTCACTTTATATTGTGTTAGAAAAAGCCGATATCAATCTCTTGGGCTTGAGGAAAGGGAAATGGCCGGATCAGGTTTATGCACTGTGCCGCCTTTTGGGAGATAAGGTGAATCCTTCCATCGTTTTGGATCATGCTTCAGCCGGCAATCCATCCACCATCATGGGTAGGTTTGGGTTTCTGGATACGGGAGGGCGATTGGACGACCATATAAGAAAAATGATTAATGATGATATGAACAACTACCCTGAGCACATACTTGCAGATGTGGTTCATCTTCCTGAGGATAGAACGGGGAATATACTTCAAAGACCTTCATATTATGATTGGGAAATATCCTATATGGCTTCTCCGGGGCAGGAGGATTGTTTAATATCTCCTGATGATATTCTGGTATCAGTATTAAAGGATGAGATTGTTTTGAAGCATAAGATTAGTGGAAAGCGGATATTGCCGAGGCTTACGAATGCCCATAACTTTAAATATCGTCAGTTGCCGCTATATCAATTCTTGGCAGAATGCGTTAATCAGGATTTGAGTCCTGCCTTTTTCCCTAATTGGGGCTGGTTGTCGGGTTCCAGAGATTTCCTTCCAGGTATTCGCTATGGCCAATTGATATTATCTCAGCCACTCTGGAGAATCAGAATCGACAAGAGTTTAAGAAAATCAAAGATGACAGGAGAAAAGCTATATCAATCGATACTGGCTTGGGTTGGCGATCATAAATTGCCTGATAAGCTCGTATGGGTTGATGGCGATCATGAATTGTTTGTCGACTGGTCCAATTCCAATATTGCATTGTCTGTATGGGATTCCATTCGTAGGCGGAAAATTGTTTTCTTCAAAAATTTTTCTTTTGAAAAAGGAAGCCCAGTTGAAGGCTCTGCTGGGGAATATGCTAATGAGATATTATTTTCTTATAAAAAAGTTGTTGAATGAAAAGAACCTTCCACCCAGGCGATGATTGGCTATATGTAAAATTGTATTCAGGGCCCGACACAGCAGAGGAGTATCTGGCGACTAAGTTGCCTGATATTATTAAAGAGTGGGAAAGTCGACTGTTGATTGATGGGGCTTTTTTTATTAGGTACGCCGATCCGCTCTTGCATTTGCGAATTCGATTTAGCATGAAAAACCAGGAGTGTTTTTCGGATGTTTTGGATGTGCTAAAGGAGTTTTCCTCTGAGTTTTTGCAAAATGGCATGATCTGGAAAATGGAAATCGGAACTTATGAACGAGAGATGGAGAGATTTGGTGAAGATTGGATTGAGACAGCAGAACATATATTTGCAATTGATTCAAGGTTTTGGTTGAGTATTTTGTCCGATTTGCGTGAAGATGAAGAAGGGGAGAACAAGCGATGGCAGGTTGCACTGTTGGATATCCATCAGATATTCAATCATTTTGATGTGCTTATGGATGACAGGATTATTCTCTTGACCAGAATGATTAATACATTATATACAGAGCTAGGTGGTGACAAAAAACTTCGATGGCAGATAAATGGAAAATTCAGGAAATACAATCTGCATTTGAAAAGAATATTAAATCATCCTGATGAAATATTGATTGGTTCTTATATGGATATGGAGGCAGAACGATCAATCCGGATGCAAAATATTCCCGGATTTATCAATAATGTAAAATCGTGGGATAATGAAATTAGGGAAGTTCGTATATCAGACATAATCCACTTGAGTATTAACCGCGGTCTTCGTTCCAAACACAGAATGCATGAATTGGTTATTTATAGTTTTTTGAAGAGGCTATATATTTCTTCGATAGCAGGAGGGTGATAGGCAAATTCTATAGGTTAATGTATTTTTATTTCGACTGATATATTGCTTTTCTTGCAATAAAACTCTGTGCTGCACCACGAGCTACAAGAAAGAGTATCAAAGCAAGCCAAAGACCGTGATTTTCCATGCTGTTTCGGCTTATGATAAAAACAGGAATAAAAACCAGTACAGTAGCAATGATCATACTGTTTCTCATCCCTTTGGAAGCCGTAGCCCCAATAAATATACCATCCCATATAAAAGAAGGGAAACCGGCGAATGGAATAAACAATATCCAAATAATATATGGCTTGCTAGCCTCAATTATTTTCTCATTGTCAGTTAGTATGTAAAGCAATTGCTCACCAAAAAAGGCATAGATAATTGTAAAAGGAATGCTAATATATGCACCCCATAGAAAGAGAAGTTTTATAGTTTTTTTCAATGACACTATGTTTTTTGCACCAATAAATTTGCCTACGAGTGCTTCTGCAGCGTATGCAAAACCATCTGCTACAAATGAAAACAGCATAAAAAATTGAAGAAGTAAGGTGTTCACAGCCAGGATTGTGTCATCTGTTGCAGCCGATTGGTTTGTAAAAAAAGTGAATACAAAGATTAAGCACAGAGTTCTGATGAAAATATCTCTATTAACGAGGAAGAATTTTCTTAATGATTGAATTTCGAATAGTGCCTTGCATGACCAGTATTTCAAAAGTTTTCTATAATACCGTAAAAAAAGAAATGCTCCTAACAGTGCTCCTGAGTATTGGGCTACTACGGTTCCCCAAGCTACGCCATCCGAATTCATCCCCAATCCATAAATAAAATAAAGATTAAAGACAACATTCAAAACATTCACCACTATTGCTATTATCATTGGGAAGCGAGTGTTTTGCATCCCGATGAACCAACCTGTAAGAGCATATAATCCAAGTGTGGCAGGGGCAGCGAAAATTCTTATCGAATAATAACGTCGAGCAAGAGCTTCTACCTCTGCGCTTCCATCTATCAAGCGAAATGAGATCCATCCAATGGGACCCATCAGGATAATTAATAATGCTGCTCCACCCAGAGCAACCAGAAGAGCCCGTCCTAGAAGATTCATTACCTCCCTGAGGTTTCTCTCTCCTAAGGCTTGGGCCGTGAATCCAGATGTTCCCATTCTTAAGAAACCAAAACCCCAGTACAAAACGTTAAAGATAACTCCCCCAACTGCAATCGCTCCAATGTATAATTCCGAATCAAGATGTCCCAGAACAGCCAAATCCACCATTCCCACCAAGGGTATCGTTATGTTACTGATGATATTGGGAACCGCGAGCCGAAGGATCTTCTTGTTCATGGCTGCAAATGTAAATAAAAGGCAGGAAGGCAGGAAGGCAAAAGGCAAAAGGCAAAAGGCAAAAGGCAAAAGGCAAAAGGCAAAAGGCAAAAGGGTAGGAAGGCTTATTGTATAATTCTAAACTTTTTTGGGTCTGTGTTGTTATTTAGATAGATTATAAATAAACAATATAAGGAGATATATTATGTCATTTGAATTACCAAAATTACAATATGATTTTGCGGCTTTAGAGCCTCATATCGATTCCAGAACAATGGAAATACATCATGGTAAGCACCATGCAGGATACACAAATAATCTAAACGCTGCTGTAGAAGGAACAGAAATGGAAGGAAAGAGTGTGGAGGAGCTTTTAGGAGTGATTTCCAGACTTCCTGTTGCAGTAAGGAATAATGGAGGGGGCTATTATAACCATAAGCTTTTTTGGGAAGTTATTGGACCAAATGGGGGTGGTGAGCCTAAAGGATCTTTACTTGAAGCAATAATTCGCGACTTTGGGTCTTTTTCATCGTTTCAGGAAACTTTTAATAAAGCTGCGGCCACTAGATTTGGTTCTGGTTGGGCATGGTTGGTGGATCAGGATGGTAAATTAGTTGTATCCTCATCTCCGAACCAGGATAACCCACTGATGGATTTGGCTGAAGTTAAAGGGAATCCAATACTTGGGCT
>CAYUNU010000265.1:0-5543 GCA_964446195.1 uncultured Porphyromonadaceae bacterium
TTCAACCGGAGTTGGCTGATAAACGGTGTCGCCTTTTGCCCACTGAAGAAGATTAATATTGTAATCTACTTCCTGACTGTATATATCCAGGTCTCCATCCCGGTTTGAGCAGAAGAATAATTCAGTTCCATCAGGAAGGAAAACAGGGTAGGCATCATAGGAATCAGAATTAATTATGTTCATCCTGAATGGTGTTGGATCAGCCATTGATCCGCCAGAAAATGTAAATTGGTCGAAATATGACGCATAGATTTCCATATTTCCTGTTCTGTCTGAGCTGAACATAAATAGGAAGTCTTGAGTAGAGAATGGAACCGTAAAGGGCCCAAACTCATTATCCTCTGAGTTTGCAATGTCGGTCAGATAATAATAAGGGTAGCCTCCCTCAGCACCATAAAGTTCCAGAGCTCCATTGCTTTGATCAAAATAAACAAAAAGGTCGTATGAGATTAGATCATACTTCTCACCTTCTGTTGTACGGTTTGTTGAAAAAATGAGATTGAAATTATATCCTATCGATGGAGGTCCAGAGGAATTATAATCATCGAAGCGGGTATTAACGGATTCGAGGTTAATCACAGAATCAGGAAAAACTCCTGTATCATAGTTTATGTCCCACTTGGAAAATGAATCACAGGAAATAACTGCAATGATGAGGGCGGAAGTGACAAGAGCATAGCTAAATTTGCGAATTATATTCATTTGACTCTTATATTTCATCGTTTAACAACAGCACGAAATGCATTAAAAAAAGGGTAAGCTACTTATATCGCACCGCTACAACCACCTACCCTTGCTACCTTCCGGTCCTGGGGGAGTTCAGCAGGAGCTGGTCGTATAAGACTTACCCGGGGACAAAGGTAAGAATTTTTTTTTCTTCAGCTAAAATTCCGGTATCTTTGCGAGCTATTGATTTTTAGATAATATGGAACAAACCAAGGCCCAGAGAATTAAGGTGTCAATGAATCATGGATTAGTGATTGGCTTGATACTAATTGCATATGCATTTTTGGTTTCAATAACTGATCCGGGCGCGGGGAGCCTGCTTCCATTGCTACATTGGGCAGTTATGATTGCAGCGGTTTTTTATAGTATAAAAACGTGGCGTGATAATTATAATGGGGGATTTATTAGTTATGGGCAAGCCTTGGGTTTTGGATTTCGAACAATGTTCTTTGCTTCTGTCATTTATGGCTTTTACAGTATGATCTATATGACATGGATAAATCCTGATTCTGTAAACGAAGCTCTTACCGCAGTTGAGGAAGGATATTTTCAACTGGGATTTACTGATGAGCAAATTGAGCAATATATGGAAATGGCTCAGAAAATGCAGACTCCGGGATGGCAGATGTTTACTACCATTCTGGGTACTACCTTTTCAGGATTTATAATATCTTTGATTGTGTCGCTTTTTGTGAAAAAGGATGATGATCCTTTTAGGTCTGCTATGAGTGGAGTAACGGAAGAGGATACGGTTGATAACCTGTAAATTTTTCAATTGTGGATGTAAGTATTGTAATACCTCTGTTTAATGAAAGAGATTCTCTTGAGCCCCTGGTGGAATGGATCGATAGAGTAGTTAAAGAAGCTGAACTAAGCCATGAAATTATTCTGGTGGATGACGGTAGTAGGGATGACTCGTGGGAGGTAATACGGAAACTTCAGGAATCGTATGCTGCCATTCTGGGCATTAAATTTCGACGCAATTATGGTAAAGCCGCTGCTTTGCATTGTGGTTTTGATAAAGCACAAGGTGAGGTTGTAATTACAATGGATGCAGATCTCCAGGATAGTCCGGATGAGATACCTGAACTGGTTCGTATGATACGCAAGGATGGATATGATCTTGTATCAGGATGGAAGAAAAAACGATATGATCCTATTGGCAAGAGATGGCCTAGTAAGTTCTTTAATTTTGTGGCACAAATGACCAGTGGGATTAAATTACACGATTTTAATTGCGGACTCAAAGCATACAGGAGTATTGTTATTAAGAGCATTGAGATATATGGCGACATGCACAGGTATATCCCCATTTTGGCAAAAAGGGCAGGTTTCCCAAGTATTGGGGAGAAAGTTGTTCAACACCAGGAACGCCAATTTGGAACAACTAAATATGGCCTTCGAAGATATATTAATGGACCTCTTGATCTCTTAACCATCAGTTTTATCACCCGTTTTGCAAAGAAACCCATGCATTTTTTTGGCACCTTGGGTATGCTGATGATGCTTATTGGAGGTTTTTTAACAGCCTGGATAATAGGTGTTAAGATCCATGCAATCGCTAGTCATGCTGAAGTTATTAGAAGCGTGACAGAGCAACCGGCTTTTTTTCTGGCCCTACTTATGGTTGTCATTGGGGTGCAGCTTTTCCTCACTGGTTTCTTAGGGGAATTAATCTCACGATCCTCCCATGACAGGAATGTTTATTTGATTGAAGAAGAGTTATGAAGGGTTTAATCCGGTTTCTCATAAGGCGTCTTCCGAGGCCGGTATTAATAAGATTTTCTTACTTATTTAGCTGGCTTTTTAGATTTTGGTATAGGGGTGATAATGTCGAATGCCCTGTGTGTGGAAGAACTTTCAGGAAGTTCTTACCCTATGGTGTTAGTTCAAGGGATAATGTCCTTTGCCCCGCTTGCTTGTCATTGGAACGCCACCGTCTGATTTGGTTATACCTGAGAGACAAGACAGATTTCTTCACAAATTCATATAAGGTTCTACATGTGGCTCCTGAACAGAGCTTTCTTAAAAGGTTCAAGGCACTAAAAAACCTCGATTATACTACAGCAGACCTGGAATCACCAATAGCGGATATTCATTTTGATCTGCATGATATCCCGCTGGAGGACAATTTATATGATTTTTTTATATGTAATCATGTACTGGAACATGTGGAGGATGATCTGAAAGTTCTTTCCGAGATTTTTAGGGTGCTCAAGCCAGGTGGCAGAGCCATTTTGCAAGTCCCTCTTGATTATAGCAGGGAGCTAACATATGAGGACAAGGAAATAGTATCCCCGCATGAAAGGGAGAAGCATTTTGGTCAGAAGGATCATCTACGTGTTTTTGGGCTTGACTATCCCGAGCGTTTAAGAAGTGCCGGCTTTGATGTGGCTGAGATTTCTTTTCCACAACAGCTTGGTTATGAGAAAACTGTTAGGTACAGGCTGGATCAGGATGAAATTCTTTATCTTTCAACAAAACCTTCGAAATAATGCCATTTTTCTCTCTGATAGTGCCTGTGTATAATCGGCCCGATGAGGTGTCGGAACTATTGGAATCATTGGCAAAGCAAACACTTAGAGATTTTGAATTCATACTGGTGGAAGATGGTTCTTCGCTCAAATCAGACAAAATTCTAGAGTCATACAAGGATAGTTTTCCAATAAATTACATCGACAGAGAAAACCAGGGCCCATCACTTGCCAGGAATACTGGCATGGCAGAGGCCAACGGCGATTATCTGCTTTTTGTTGATTCTGATTGTATTCTTCCACCCGATTGGATGGAGAAAATTTTTGAATCACTACAAAATAACCCGGTTGATTGTTTTGGTGGGCCTGATAGAGCTGCAGACAAATTTAATGATGTCCAGAAAGCTATATCTTTTGCGATGACATCTTTTATTACCACTGGAGGGATCAGGGGTGGGGCTAAGCAGATGGATAAGTTTCACCCACGAAGCTACAATATGGGTATCAGTCGAGAGTTGTATCAGGAGATGGGAGGGTTTCCAAATACTCGTATGCATCCGGGAGAGGATATGGTCTTTAGTATTGAGCTTATGAAAAGATCTTATAAGACTGCACTTTTCAATGATTGCTTCCTGTATCATAAGCGTAGATCTTCCCTCAAACAGTTCTTCAGGCAGGTATATAGATTCGGTTATACCAGGTATATTATCTCAAAGGTTTATCCTGATACAAAAAAGATCATCTTCTGGTTCCCAAGTATGTTTCTCTTTGGTTCAATATTCCTTCTTTTCACCGGCTCCTTGTTTCATCTGTTCTACCTGCTACCTCTGGCATTCTTATTTATCCTATTTTTTTCAGTTTCCTGGTTAAGTAATCGGAGTATAAAAGTGGCGTTATTGTCTATATTAACCTCCTTGATTCAGCTAATTGGTTATGGCTGGGGTTTTGCCAGGTCTTTTTTCAATGTGGAGCTTAGAGGATTGGATGAATATGGAGTTTTAAAGAATGGATTCTACCCAGAGGATTAAAGTAGAGTATTCAGGAGTTTAAGAGTTTCATCAGTGGAGTCAGGGCTTGTGTGAAGCTTGACGTCATATTTTTTATTCCAGGTAATCTGTCGTTTGGCGTAGTGTCTTGTATTTCTCTTTATTAATCTAACAGCTTCCTCTTCAGAATATTGGCCATCAAAATATCCAAACCACTCTTTATAGCCAACAGTATTTAAAGCGTTTAGCTCTCTCATGGGATAAAGTGAAAGAGCCTCCTTCTTCATTCCGGATTCGATCATGTTATTGACTCGTCGGTTAATTTTCGAGTACAAATCTTCCCGCTCCATCCTAAGGTTGACTATCATGGGAATAAAAGAACGTTTTCGTCTGGTTCTTATCCTGAACGAACTATATTTTTCCCCGGTGCTGTACCAGACCTCTAAACCTCGCAGGACTCTCTTAGGATTAAACTCATCCACTTCTGCGTGATACTCAGGGTCAATCTCTTTAAGTTCCTCAGCCAAGGGGCCTACTCCTTCATTCTTGATTCTATTGGTGAGTTTCTCCCTAATAGCAATATCAGGGTTTGGGATATCATCCATTCCAAAAAGTACAGCATCGAGGTACAGGCCGGAACCTCCTGTTAGTATTAGTAAATCTTTATCCTTGTATAGATTATCCAGAAGTTTTAGAACCTCTGTTTCGTATTGATAAACATTATAATAATCATGGATAGATAAATTCCCAATAAAATGATGAGGTACGGCCTTAAGTTCATCAGGAGAAGGGACCCCTGTTCCAATTTTCATCTCTCTGAACATTTGTCTTGAATCACAGGAGATTATTTCTGTATCCTGATTTTTGGCAATTTCAATGCTAAAGGCTGTCTTGCCAATACCGGTTGGTCCAATTATTATGAGAAGTTTTTTCGACTTTTCCATTATTGTAGGTTGATTAGAAATTGCACAGTGTCAATTCCATCAGCATAGTCCATTAAGCCGGGCTTTTGTGATTCGCCAAAGCCAATTGCATTGTTCCATATTGAGGTATCTCCTACAATGCATTGAATATGTTCGCTATTCATTTTTTGGTACATCTCAAACTCCTTTATATTGTTATATCTGGTGAAGTGTAGAGTTCCAAGTGATGAATTTAGACCAGGATCTTCAATGAAGAGGATCTTTTCTGCGTCATAAAAGGGTGTTTTGTGAATAATGGCCTTAGCTCTCTGATATTTAAGGTTGTTTTGATATACTTCGGGGAAGTTTATTTTACTTTTCTTGATAATTTCAGCGAGTGAGGATATGTCGTAAGCTATAGGCACCCAAAGCATTGAGACGTTTCGGCATCCTAA
>CAYUNU010000266.1:0-5541 GCA_964446195.1 uncultured Porphyromonadaceae bacterium
CTTCCTGATCGTCCTTTTTATCAGTCGCTATGTTAGTCTGGGTTCAATAATTGCCAGTTTAAGTTTTCCAATATGGGTGATACTATGGTATCCAGGAAAGAATATATCCTTGCTGGTTTTCTCTTTCTTTCTAACTTCCGTGATTATATTTACTCACAGAAAAAACATAGGAAGGTTACTAAATGGAAAAGAAAACAGCATCTACTTCATAAAAAAAGATACTTAATACTTTAACCTCAAGTCGACTTAAGCCTCCTCCAAGTTATATTCAGTGCCGTCATACTAGCTCTGGTGATATTCAAGCTACGAAGCTTTCCGAGTTGATATTTCTTTGCGATTATCCCCTTATTATCTGCTACAGCAATCCAAACCGTACCTACTGGTTTTTCTTCTGTTCCTCCATCAGGACCGGCTATTCCCGAAACAGCTATAGCCATATCAGTATTAAACTTATGTCGAAGATTAAGAGCCATTATTTCAACAACCTTTTTACTCACAGCTCCATGATCATTAAGAATTTGCTGCGGAACACCTAATATATCTCTTTTAATACTATTGTTATATGCAACTACTGATCCTTTAAAATATTCCGACGAACCTGGAATGGAAGTTATCAGACTAGCTATATTACCACCAGTGCAGCTTTCAGCAGTTGCAATACTTAACCCTTTCTCTATTAACAACTTACCTAAAGCTTCTTCCAGGGTAATATTTTCGTAGCTATAAATTATCTGTGGTATAATCTTTTGCAGTTTAGCGACCTCCTCTTTCAAAGCCAATTCCATAACTGCCCTACTCCTCCCTGATGCACTAAGTCTGAGCTTAACGATACCAGGAGAAGGCAGATAAGCCAACTTTATAAATTCCGGTAGAGATGATTCCCAATCAGATATTACAGATGCCAGATATGACTCAGGAAAACCGCTTGTCATAACCATTTGGTGGATTATATCAGGTGTTTCTATTCTTTCTCTTATAAGAGCCGGGATCTTTTCATCCATTAATCCCTTCATCTCATAAGGAACACCCGGCAAGGATATAATAATTTTCCCATCCTTTTCAAACAGCATTCCCGGAGCAGTACCTAATGAGTTTCTTATAACGATGCACTTATCAGGAACAAGAGCCTGGGCAATATTCATTTCGTTCATGGGTACCTTACGGTTCCATAGTAAGGCTTTAATATCCTCCAAAACAGTGATATCTTCCTTCAGCTCAGAGCCAAAAAACTCTGCTAAAGTTCGCTTTGTAATATCATCTTTCGTTGGTCCTAAGCCCCCTGTAACAATGATTAGGTCGGCTCTTGACAGAGCTTCATCCAAGGCTCTTTTTATCTCCCCTGAGTTATCAGAGATAGAAGAAATTTGCCTTATCTCAAACCCAAGCTTGTTAATTCTTTCTCCAATATATGCAGAGTTAGTGTCAATGGTCTGGCCAATGAGGATTTCATCGCCAATAGTTATTATTTCAGCTTTTTTAATCATTTGATTCCAAGTTTATTCAAGCGCTGCAACAATGTTGGGTGGGAGAAATGAACAAAAACATAAGCGGGATGGGGCGTGAGATTGCTGAGATGCTTCTGCGACATCTTTATTAATCCATTAGCAAGGTCTTCGCCCAATCCTCTATCTGCAGCATATTTATCAGCCTGGTACTCATTTCTTCTCGACAGTTGGTTCATCAATAAACCAAGAATCATGCTTATTGGTGAATACAGTATTCCAAAAACCAGTACGCTTAAATGAAATGCTGGCAATTCAGCACCTAAGGCAAGAGCAAATTCTGTGCTCTCAAGAAAAAATGACAAAATAAAAAGGAGTATTCCTGTTTGGATAGTCCCGATTATAAGACCATAAATTATATGTTTCTTTTTATAGTGACCAATCTCATGAGCTAATACAGCAAGTGTCTCACTAACTGACAAATCATCTATTAAGGTATCATATAGTACTATTCTCTTTTTCTTTCCAAAACCGGTGAAATAGGCATTTCCTTTAGTTGATCTTTTTGATCCGTCGATTTCAAATAGTCCTTTTAATGCAAATCCATTTTGGGAGGCAAAATCGTTAATCGCATTTTTCAATTCACCTTCTCTCAGAGGTGTCTGCTTATTAAAAAGAGGCACTATAAGATCAGAATAAAACAGGCCAAAGAAAACTGAGAACAGAGTAATAGCTCCCCAGGCAATCAACCAAAACCATGAACCTGTTACTTTATATAACCATACCAGCAAAGCCAATATGCCTCCTCCAATAAGGGCAGTAATAAACCACGATTTTACTTTATCGAATATGAAGGTTTTGGGGCTTGTTTTGTTGAAATTATATTTCTCCTCAATAACGAATGTAGAATACCATTCGAAAGGAATTCCAAGAATATCGGATGCCAACCCTATCAGCCCAAAAAAGAGCAAGGCTTGAATAACAGCAGAAGCTGAAGCACTGATTACCAATCCATTAACCCATGCAAATCCCCCGGTGATGAAAAATACAAAAATCAGGATAAAAGAAAACGATGAAATGATCAAAGAAAATCTGGTTTTCTCTCTTTCATAAATCTGTGATCGGGCATATTTATCTTTGTCATATCTACCTTCGACGGCTTTTGGTAAGTTGGGTTTCAAATATCTTAAGTTCAACACATCCAGGATTCTTTCCAATAAGAAAGTCAGGATCAGGATTATCAGGATAAGAATAAATATTGTATTCACGGGTAATTTAGTTCATTTGACTATCTAGAAGGGCTCTTTGCTTTTGCCGTTTTTTCAAGGTCTTTAAATAATATTTCGGATAATAGTCCAGCCCCAAATCCTCAGCTCGTTGGGCCCATTCAATCGCAAGATCAATTTTGTCGAGCATCTCCGAAGCCACAGCCATATTAAAACTTGCCTTTGCAGCCAGTTTTCGATTTTCGGAGTAAGCAAATTTTCTCCATATCTCACTTGCTTCGGCCCAATTTCCGTTTTCTGCTAATTCTCCCGCCTCAATAAAATATATATCTCCAACAGGATACCAGGCTCTACCCTCTGTTGTCCAGTAAGGCGCAATAATTTTGCTGTATTTATATCCGGCATCTCCAAGGTTTTCATATAAGTAGTTGATTATTACTTTTCCTGAAGGATAGCCATCATTTGGGCCTGGCGGGTAATACAAAGTATCAATCTGAACAAACTTTTCTACGGTTTTATTTCTAAGGTCATATATCCGCCAGTACAAATGAGGAAACATTATATAAGCTTCACTATACCCACTACTAGTTATTTCCTTTAAGAAGTCGCTGTCTCCCCTAAAAATCAATGGCAAATTTTCATTATTTCGGTCTTTTCTTCTCCAAACTGTATCTTCGAAATTTGCAGCAGTGAGGGAGATAATCATATCCAGACCATCCTTTTGCGCGAGTGATTCTATCAAACCCCAGGAAAGTTCATTACTAAGATCACTTCTCTCACCGCCCAACACTCTGGGGGGCTTAATTGCAAAAGCCTCAAAACGCGGACTCTCGGCCAGGCCATCGAGTAAACCTACGATAGCATTATTCAGGATCATACTATCTCTTTCAAAAGCTATTTTAGTCTCCTTGTCAATTTTATCGCTATAATTTTTGAGAGTCACGTCCATACGTGAAAGTACACCAACATTATATATATCTGAGGGAAAGGCTTTCTCAGCGGGATTTAGCACCTCAGTCTCAATTGTACTAACAGTATAACAAGCACTCAGAAGGGTACTTATTCCGACAATAAGGCAATATTTAATTTTACCTGTCACACTTTACCAATTTCTAATTATCTCCTTCTTCATCCTTTTTTCCTCCTGATCAAACATTTTCAGGGTCAGGTCATTAATCAACTTAAGATGTCTTTTATGAGGCAGGTAATTATTAGCCTTTCTGGCAAAACCCAGCGCCTGATTAAGTCGTCCGTCTCTCTCGCAAATTAAAGCCATATTGTAGCTAGCCTTAGCCTTTACCTCATCATCCTCAGCCTGATACGCCAGGTAGTTCCATTTTGCTTCTGCTTTGGCCCAATTACCTTCCAGAATAGCCTGGTGAGCTTCCTCGAGTTTTACATCACCATCAGGATAATATTCTCTATCTACCATCACTATTCCCGGAATTATAAGATTGGCATATTCTTTTGCTGCCCAGGCACAGGCCTGTTTTTTCATCTCGAGCAGATCTGGCAGAGCTTTTTCAGCCTCCTCTTTTGTGTCGCCCTTAGCTATAAAATCCTTTGTTAAGGTGTAGATGCTTTCGTCCAACATCCTTCTGCGTTCGGGCTGACTGATCCTCCAGGCTGCTGTAACGCCAATATTTTTTGTTGCAATAAAGCCAGAATCAATAGAATCATTCTTTTTTATTTCCGTTTCCCCAACCTTGATATCAAAACCTTGTAAAACTGCCAGGCCGGCAGCTCCATATTTCTCCACCATACTGATCATACCCAACCAAGGTAACTGCACAGGAAGTGAATCGGTATTATTACGCAACATTCTGAGGTCAAAATCACTTCGGGAGACATACCTTTGTGTACTATCGAGAATCCTGGAAAATGATTCGGCATAAAATCTCGACAATTCCCATTTAACCGAGTCAACAGACTCGAAATATCCCCATTGAACGGCCTCATATTCACCCTCAGCCGGGACATATCTGGATGTCACCAATATCCCTCTTACATCAGGAGGAAGTTCAATTTTGGGAGGTGAATAAGCCTCAATAGTAAGTTTTTGCATTTGGCAGGAACTCATTAATATAGCTGCCAGTAAGAATATTGAAACACCTGCAAATCTCATTCTAAAAATCAGTTTATATTAAAATAGTCAAACAATATATGAGTTTAATAAATTATCTGGTACCAAACCAGCGACGCAAAAGCCATTCCATTGTCAATAAAAAAACAATAAAAAAGAGCAAATATTTTATCTGAAGCAGGTTGATCCATTTCGACTCAATTCTGACCGACTCATCACCTGGCTCCAGGTCTTTTACGAAAGACACAAGATTATCGTATTGATTCGCTGTAAAAGCATTACCACCTTTTTGTATAGCTAGCTGTTCTAATATTCTAAAATCTGCTGTAGTAAACATATCCTCCAGCAACACATCCTGAACATGTATGCTTCCTTGTTTTTTGAAACGCTCCTGCCCTACTATCGTTTCAGCTGAATAGCTATAAACACCAGATTTTAAGGGATCGAGATCCAGTACATATCCCGAATACGAAGGGCTCATAACATATTCCGACACCATACCAGTTGAGTCGGTAAGTTTAAAACTTATTGTCATACCATCCAGGTCTTCATAACTCTCATTATATACCTGAGCTTTAATGCTAAGCTTTTCCGTCTCACTTAGAGTTTTGGGCACATCTAACCTAAACTGCTCCCTACTCTCCTCAATAGCAAGGTATTGAACAATACTTTTGATCATGGAATTTAGTTGTATCGTCCCTGCTGTTTCCAGGTACTCGCTTAGTCTCCATCTCCATAAGCCTTCGCCCAGTAAAAAACCGTTTTTTCCTGATCTTGTTTTAGAGAAGCA
>CAYUNU010000267.1:0-5536 GCA_964446195.1 uncultured Porphyromonadaceae bacterium
CGCTCCATAACATTTCTGAACTCCCTGATATTGCCAGTCCAGTTAACTTTTTTCAATTCATCAATGGCGTCTGTATTTATCGTTTTCCCCTGAAGTCCCATCTCTATGCATATTTCCCTCACGAAGTGATCCGCCAATTCAGGGATGTCATCTTTCCTGTCATTTAGCGAGGGAACCTTTATAAGTATAACACTGATTCTGTGATAGAGATCTTCTCTGAATTTCTTGTTGTCGATCTCCTCCTTCATATTCTTATTCGTAGCAGCAATGATTCGTACATCTACCGATATGTCTTTGTCACCCCCAACCCTGGTTATCTTATTTTCTTGCAGCGCCCTAAGGACCTTGGCCTGAGCTGATAAGCTCATGTCTCCAATCTCATCCAGAAACAATGTCCCTCCATTGGCTTGCTCAAATTTTCCCTTACGTTGTTTATGAGCCGAGGTGAATGAGCCTTTCTCATGACCAAACAGCTCACTCTCAATGAGTTCAGATGGGATGGCGGCGCAATTAACTTCAATGAAAGGCATCGACGAGCGATGACTCTTCTCATGCAGTTGTCGGGCTACAAGCTCCTTGCCAGTACCATTTTGTCCCGTAATGAGAACTCTTGCGTCAGTAGGAGCTACCCTATTTATCATCTCCCTAACATCATTCATAGTGGAGGATTCGCCAACCATTCGGTATTTCTGACTAACGCGCTTTTTGAGTGCACGTGTTTCAGTAATAAGATTGGTCTTATCCATCGCATTGCGAAGAGTAATCATTAGCCTATTAAGATCTAGAGGCTTCTCAATGAAATCGTAAGCTCCTTTTTTTATGGCCTCAACGGCTGTGTCAACTGAGCCATGACCGGTTATCATTATAACCTGGGCATCAATAAGCGAATTTTTAATCTGATCTAAAACCTCCATCCCGTCTATCCCAGGCATCTTAATATCACACAGCACAATGTCATAGTTCTTATCATTCAACATCTGAAGTCCTACATGACCATCCTCAGCCATGTCAACCTCATGCTTCTCATACTCCAAAACCTCTTTCAGAGTATTACGAATCGCCCGCTCATCATCTATTACTAAAATGCTTGCCATAATCTAAATATTCTTAACCCGCAACCCGTAACTAATTTTTATATCTTATCCATTTCCATAGTTCAGCATAATTGACCTTTTTACCATACATCAGGATACCTGTTTTATATATCTTACCCGCGAGCCATATAGTCCCAATAAAGGTTACTATCAAAAGTGATGCCGATAATGCTAATTCCCAAGGAGGAACTCCAAAGGGTAGTCTGGCCATCATTACAATTGGTGATGTAAAAGGTATTATGGAGAACCAAAAAGCTAGTGGAGCCCCGGGGGCTTGTATGGCGTTTGTCATTACCAAAATACCCAGAATGATGGGGATTGTTATGGGTAACATAAACTGTTGTGTGTCGGTTTCGTTGTCAACAGCCGAGCCCACAGCTGCAAAAAGTGAGGAATAAAGCAAATAACCACCAAGGAAGTAAAATAAAAAGGCTCCAAGAATTAGGGTGAAGTTTACGCTATCGAGCTTACTAAGAATGTCGGTGAAAATCTGCTGCCCTTCATTCATAATCATCTCCTGTGTGCCTTCACCCATCTGCTGTTCCATAACACTGGAAACCTGTGGGATGGAGTCAACACTGTCGCTAATAATCAATCCTTTGGCTGCAAAAAGTATCCCAACCGTTAATAAAATCCATAAGAAAAACTGCGTCAGACCAACCATCCCTATTCCTATTACTTTTCCCATCATCAGCTGAAAGGGCTTGACAGATGAGATAATAACCTCAACTATTCTACTGGTTTTCTCTTCAATAACCCCCCTCATAACCATCGCTCCAAACATGAAAACGAACATGTAAATAGCAAACCCACCAATGTAACCAATCGCTGTTGCCAAACCAGCTGAGTTGGTTTTTTCCTCTCCTGAACTGGTCCATTGAAGAGTCTCAACCTTGATATTAGTCCTGATTCTCTTCAGTATATCAGGAGGTACATTCTCGTTTTTTAATTTGATGTTTTTAATAAAAGCACTCAGCTCATCAGATATATCATCACTAACACTGAGCGTGGTCTGCTGATCAGAGTATAGCATTACTTTCTCTGTGCTAAGTACATTCGATGGGATGTAAAGGATCGCATAGTATCCTGATTCGGGAAAGGATTCTTTAAGGTCATCTACATTCGTGTTACTGATGTACTCAAAGCTTAAATATTCCCCTCCACTTAATACATCCTCAAGAATCTGAGTCTCATCCAGAACAGCTATAACCTTTTTTTCTGTGTCCTCCTTCATTGCCAGATAACCTGGAATTATCATCAGGGCAGCAAAAAGGATGGGCCCAAGTATGGTCATTACTATAAATGACTTCTTTCTAACCCTCGACAGGTACTCTCTTTGAATGATTAGTCCTATTTTGTTCATTCTTAATGACTTATCAGCTTTGACTTATTGTTTTCTTCATTTGATCCTTCAACAACCCTGATGAATATGTCATTCATGCCTGGCCTGACTTCTTCAAAGGATACTATATCAACAACAGGATTGATGATACTTATCAAATTTCGTGTATCCATCCCGCTGTGCTGCTTGATAACTGCTCTGTGGTGATCGGAGCGGTTTGGCTCTTCGCTAATATCAAATTCTAATCCAAGTGCAGCTTTTAATTGATCAGATTCACCCCGATATGTTAAACTATAAGTGTCAGGTCTGAACCTGTTTCTTATTTCGTCGATCTGACCGCCAAGAATAGTTTTGCCGTTGTTAATTAGCGCAATATGATCGCAAAGCTCCTCAACAGATCCCATGTTGTGGGTTGAAAAAATAATTGTTGAACCCTTTTTTTGAAGCTCCAGAATCTCTTGCTTGATCATGTTGGCATTTATTGGATCAAATCCGGAGAATGGCTCGTCAAAAATAAGGAGACTGGGCTCGTGCAAAACGGTAATAATAAATTGTACCTTTTGTTGCATGCCCTTGGAAAGCTCTTCAACCTTTTTGTCCCACCAATTCTGTATCTCAAATTTTTCAAACCAGTATTTGAGTTTTTTTAGACCTTCCTTTTTTCCAACTCCCTTCAACTGAACCAGATAAAGTGCTTGTTCGCCAACCTTCATCTTTTTATAAAGCCCCCTTTCTTCTGGTAGATAACCTATGTGCCTAACATCCTCACCGCGTAAGGGCTGCCCTTTAAGAAAAACCTTGCCTGAGTCTGGAGCAGTTATTTGATTGATGATTCTGATCAAAGTAGTTTTACCTGCACCATTAGGACCTAGAAGACCAAAAATGCTGTTTTCTGGTACACCTATTGTAACATCATCCAATGCAAGGTGATTGGAGAACTTTTTTACAACATTATTCGCATTAAAAAAATCCATTCAGAGCGAAATTTTAATTTTGTTATTGCTATTCGAAAATATCTCTCATCCGTTTGAAGAAGCTTCTGTCGGATGGACTGGGCGCTGGTTGGAAGTTTTCGGCATTCTTTAATCCTTCTACTAGCTTTTTTTCGTCTCTACTCAAACCCTTAGGTACCCAGACGTTTATTTTAACCAGTATATCACCTCTTCCGTAACCATTTACTTCGGGTATTCCTTTGCCTTTTAACCTTAATATTTTACCGGGTTGTGTCCCTGCTTCAATTCTTACCTTAACCCGTCCATCTACAGTGGGTATCTCCACAGGAGCACCCAAGGCTGCATCTGGGAAAGAAATAAACAGATTGTAGAGCAGGTCACTTCCATCACGCACAAGATCAGGATGATCTATTTCTTCAATAGCCACAAGCAAGTCCCCATTCATACCACCTCTTCGGGCTGCATTACCTTTGCCAGTGACAGAGAGCTGCATCCCATCAACTACACCTGCAGGTATGTTAAGTGGAATAACTTCCTCGCCTTTTACAACTCCCTCTCCATAGCATGAATTACATTTTTGAGTAATAATCTTACCTTCCCCTCCACAGCTTGGACAAACACCGGATGTTTGCATCTGTCCCAGGAAGGTGTTGCTGATTCGTGTAACCTGTCCGGATCCTTTACAAGTAGAACATGTGGAATAGGATGAGCCATTAGCGGCTCCCGATCCAGAACATTCCTTGCAGGCAACATATTTTTTTACTTTGATCTTTTTCTCAGTTCCTTTTACTATCTCATCTAGAGTGAGCTTTACTTTTACTCTTAAATTGGAGCCCCGGTTAACTCTCTGCCCTCTGCCAGAACGACTGGATCTTCCACCAAACCCACCAAACCCAAAATCGCCAAAAATGTCGCCGAAATGAGAGAATATATCCTCCATGTTCATCCCGCCACCTCCAAAACCACCTGCTCCTGCACCTCCAAGGCCGGCATGGCCATACTGGTCATATCTGGCTTTTTTATCAGGATTGGATAATACTTCATAGGCCTCCGCTGCTTCCTTGAAATTCTCTTCCGCTTGCTTGTCGCCTGGGTTTTTATCCGGATGAAATTTGATTGCCTGCTTGCGATAGGCTTTTTTTATCTCTTCAGCAGTTGCCGTTTTTGATACTTCTAATATTTCGTAAAAATCTCTTTTTGCCATAATCAGTTTTTGTGCCTTATCAGCAACTTATTCCCCAATAACCACTTTTGCAAATCTTACTACCTTGTCGTGCAGAAAATATCCCCTCTCAATTACATCAACAACCTTACCTTTGAGCTCTGGTTCTGGAGCCGGAATTTTAGTAATCGCCTCATGTAAATCTGTGTCAAAGTCGGCATTGATAGATTCTACCTCTTTTACACCATTTTGAGCAAGAAATTGCTGGAATTTTCCATATATCAACTCCAGCCCTTCTTTTAAAGCATCACTGTCTTTAGTCTCGCGAATAGATGTCATAGCCCTCTCAAGGTTGTCTATCATTGGTAGTAAATTTAGTATTACCTGCTCACCTCCTGTTTTTGTAAGCTCCATCTTTTCTTTTAGAGTCCGTTTTCGATAATTGTCAAACTCTGCAGTCAGCCTAAGGTATCTGTCTTGCATCTCAGCTAACTGGATAAGGGTTTCATCTAATTTTTTTCTTGTTTTGGCTAGGTTGGATCCGCTGCTTTTCTTCTTATTGCCTGCTGATTTAGCCTTTTCAGAACTAGGTGTTTTTTCATCCCGACTGACTTCATTGTCAACTTCTTTTTCTTTCTGGTTTTCCATTTCCTTCTCGTTGATATTATCAGCCTTTTTTTGTTTTGCTGTCATGTTTGTTTAGTTATTCTTCGTAAAAAAAATATTCCCACCTGCAACAACAAATTATTTGCCAATTAATCCTGGCAGACAAATTGGCATGATAATTTATTAAATACGTGATATTTTGGCTCCAATGGCGTTCAGACGCTTATCGATGTATTGGTAACCTCGGTCGATTTGTTCAACATTATGAATTATGCTGGTGCCTTCTGCACTCATCGCTGCTATTAAAAGTGCTACTCCCGCCCGGATATCCGGGGAGGACATGGTGGTTGGCCTAAAAGCATATTTCCTGTCGAGTCCA
>CAYUNU010000268.1:0-5527 GCA_964446195.1 uncultured Porphyromonadaceae bacterium
TGCTTTGGCAACTGTTTTGGCGTATATGATAGAGAGGGTTTTTCTTATTGTTTGGTTACGGGTTAGTATGAAAATTTCGCCTGGTCGATATATTCATATTAGTAAGCATCTTTTTTGGAGTGCTTTTATAATTCTCACGTATTTGTTGGTTGAGGTTTTTATTGGAGGTGGGTTTGATTCCTTTTGATTATAAATAGCTATTTTTGAATACACAAGGAAATGTTTATGAATAAAACAGCAAGATATTTAGTCGTTGGACTTTCTGTCCTTATTGCGGGAGTTGTAATTTGGAGGTTTTCCAGTATTTTCATTTATATCATACTGTCCTTTGTTATTTCGATGATTGGTACTCCTTTAGTAGATTTGCTTCAGAAGGTACATATTAAGAAATTTCATTTACCTCGATGGCTGTGTTCCTTGACCACTTTGTTATTAATTTGGTTTTTTATATTTAGTTTTTTCAGGATATTTATACCATTACTTGGCAATGAATTACAATATTTCTCCAATGTAGAAGTAGATAGTGTAATCTCCAGTTTAGCGGAGCCATTCTCCAGACTGGAAGAATTTGTGGCTAAGTTTAATCTTTTAGGGAATAACACGCAGACTATAGAGGGTTGGGCTACTGATACCTTTACCTCTGCTATTTCCGTGCAGAAGATATCTGAGATGTTCTCGGGGCTTGTTGGCACTATAGGGAATATTTTCGTTGCTTTTGTGGCAATTTCTTTTGTTTCATTTTTTTTCATGAAAGAGGCCAAGTTATTTGAGAACATTGTTGTTGCTTTTTTCCCTGAGGACAAGGAGGATAATGCAAGGAATGCTATTAATACAATAAGCAGGCTTTTAAAAAGGTATTTTATTGGCGTTTCATTGCAGATAACCGGAATTATTCTTTTAAACACAGCAGGTTTGTCGATTGTTGGGCTTGAGTTTAATCATGCTGTTACGATTGCTTTGTTTTCGGGGATATTAAATGTTGTACCATATATAGGGCCTCTTATTGGGGTTGCTTTTGGTTTAATAGTGGGAATGGCAGTGAGTATTCCTATGGATTTTGCAACAGAGCTATTGCCTCTACTAATATTTATTGCTATTGCCATGGAGATTACGCAGGTAATAGATAATATATTTTTCCAGCCTATGATTTTCGGCACTTCTGTAAGGGCTCATCCTTTGGAGATATTCCTGGTTATTTTAGCCGCAGCCAGTCTTGCTGGTGTAGTAGGGATGATTGTGGCAGTACCGAGTTACACAGTTCTCCGTGTTATTGGCAAGGAGTTCTTCAGTCAGATCAAGTTTGTTAGGAAGCTGACTGAGCGAATGTGACGAGTCAAGTAGTCAATTTGGGTTAATTTGGTTAAAATAGTTGTTTGCAATAGCAGTCAATATTTAATAACTTCGATGCCTGCAAATTGGTACCTAGATTGAATCAATAAAGTATTATTCACACGATAACATTATGGAAAAAAAACAAACTTTCAAACGTCGTGATTTCTTAAGAAACTCAGCGGCAGCACTGGCGGCATTCACTATTGTACCGAGGCACGTACTTGGTGGTCCCGGTTATATTGCACCAAGTGATCAGTTAACAAAAGGGATCATTGGAGTTGGTGGCATGGGTCGCGGTCATATTGGATATGAAGGGACAAAAGTACTTGCTGTATGTGATGTTGACAAGTTACATCTTAAGCAGGCAATGGAGCTGGTTGGCAATGGTGTTGACGGGTATTCTGATTTCCGCGAATTATTGGCCAGGCCTGATATAGATATTGTACATATTGCCACTCCACCTCATTGGCATGGACTTATGTCTATTGCTGCTGCAGAAGCGGGCAAGGATATATGGTGTGAAAAGCCGATGACACGGACTATTGGAGAGGGGATAAAAGTTGTAGATGCAGTTAAGAAGCATGGGCGGATGTTCAGGTTAAATACCTGGTTCCGTTTTAAGGATACTTTTTACGGATTGGGCACCGATGTTAAGCCCTTGAAGAAGCTGATTGACAGCGGCATGTTGGGGTGGCCTTTGAAGGTTACGGTTAGTGGGATTACAGGTTATAACTGGAAATTTTACTGGAGTGGTAAGCACAATTTAAAGCCCATGCCTGTACCTGAGGAGCTTGATTATGATATGTGGTTAGGGCCGGCACCATACAAGCCATATAATCCTGACAGGGTGCATAGTGTATTCCGGGGTTATTGGGATTATGATGGAGGTGGATTGGGTGATATGGGTCAGCATTATCTTGATCCTGTTCAATATATGCTTGGCAAGGACAATACATCGCCTATTTCTGTTGAGGTAGATGCTCCTCAGCAGCATCCGGATGCTGTTGGATCGTGGAGGAGGATTGAATATACTTATGCTGATGGATGTAAGATTATTCTTGATGGTGAGAATAAGGATAAAGATGCTGCTTATATTGAGGGTCCTAAGGGTAAGGTTTATCAAGGATTCCGTTCCGACATTCCTGATCTCCGCAAGAAGATAGATGCCATGCCGGATCCAGAGCCTCAGATTGGCTTATTCTCGGAGTCTGTACGTACCCGTCAGAAATTTGCTTTGAACGAAGAGAATGGTCATCGTTCTGCTACTGTTGTTAATATGGGTATTGTTGCTGTTAGGTTGGGACGCTCACTCAATTATGATCCTGTTAAGCAGGAGTTTATTGATGATGAGGAAGCTAACAGGATGATCTGGCAACCTATGAGGGGGCCTTGGAGGCTTTAGAAGGCTTAAGGCTTGAGGCTTGAGGCTTGAGGCTTGAGGGTAAGTATAAGTATAAGTATAAGGATTTAAGTTATAAGTTTTGAAAAACATTTTTGGGATGAAAAATATAAGACAATCAATACTAATACTCCTGCTGGGATTGTTCCTTTTTACCGGGGCAAACAGTCAGGATAAGCGTACTTTGGAGACTAAGGTCGCCGATGTTATGACAAGGATGCCGGCTTATGATTCTGATCAGCGTGATCGTTTGATGGAGGATATGATCAGTTTGGGTAAGGATGGTTTGGATCAGTTTGCTTCCATGATACTACCGCCTGGTAAGGGTGATGATACGCGTGTGCGTTTTGCTTTGGGTAGTTTAGCATTATATGTTGGGCAGGCTGGGCATGAGGAGGCAAGGTTATTATTGACTAAAGTTTTCAATGATGTTTTAGCCAGCAATGTGGACAAGGAAGTAAAGGCATTTTTTCTTTATCACCTGGCATTTTTTGGTGGTGCGGAATGCGTTGAAACTGTTGCGACCTTGATTAATGATGACCGTTTGAATGAGCCGGTTATTAATGTTTTGGTGAGCATGAGAGATCATGCGGGGCAGCATGCACTAAAAATGGCTATGCCTGGATTAAGTGGGAGAAATAAAATGAGGGCGGTTATTGCTCTTGGTGAATATAAGGCTCCATGTGCTTTGGCTGAGGTCACTGCTTTAGCAGGGGGATCTGACGAGGATCTGCAGCAAGCGGTTTTATTCACTCTTGCTGAGATTGGGGATCCCTCATCAGCAAAATTGATGGGTGATGCTGCCAAAGCTGCTGGATATAAGCAGGAGAATACAAGAGCTGCATCGTCATATGTTAGATATGCAGAGAGGTTAGCTCAAAGAGGTGAGTTAGAATTATCAGAGAAGATCTGCCGTACTTTGATTAAAAAAGCTACTGGTGAGGGCCAGGTTACATATGCCAATACAGCTATGAGTATTCTGGTTGATCAACTGGGATATCAAATGCTTCCTGATCTGATAAAAGGCTTTGATAATCAGGATAAAGAATATAGGGGAGCAATGTTACGGTATGCATCTCAGATTACTGATATTGCTGCTACCAGGGCATGGATGGAGAAATATGAGACTGTTAATCCTGTTCAGAAAATGGAACTAATCAGTTTTTTCAGAAAGAGAAATGACTTGGCGGTTGTACCATTATTGCAGGCCGAGTTGGCCAGTACTGATGGCGCAATACAATTAGCTTCTTTAGATGCATTAGGGTATTTGACGGGTCCTAAAGTTCTCCCATCAGCCATTAAAATGCTCGGTGAAGCAGATGTAGACCAAGCCAAAGAGATTCAGAAGGTGATGAGTCGACTGGTTGGGCCTGTTCAGGTAAAAGCCTTAGCTGCTGCTCTTCCCGAAATGAGTCCTGTTGGGCAGAAAGTTTTGGTTGACTTGCTTTCAGAAAGGGCTGCTTCCGACTATTTTATGGATGTATACAAATTAACCGGGAGCGATAATGAGGGTGTAAAATCAGCGGCTTTTGCTGGTTTGAAGAGGATGGCAGATCAAAGCAGGATTGAGCCTTTACTGAGTTTGTTGAACAATTCAAAGGAAGAAAAATATGTATCTGATATACAATCTGCTTTAGTAGTAGCTGCAAAATCATCGGGAGATGAAAAAACGCAGGCCAAGCCTATTCTTGATGCCTATGCCGGTGCAAGCAAAAATCAGGATAGATTTTATGGAGTGTTTGCTCAATTGGGAGGTGCAGAATCCTTGAATATTGTAGCGAAAGCATTTAGCGAGGGTAATAATAAGGTGAAAGAATCTGCCTTTGATGCCTTGGTTAGCTGGAAAGATCATTCTGCTGGGGCAGCTTTATATGAAGTGTGTAACTCGGGGAATAGTTCATATCAGGATAAAGCATTTACCGGTTATGTTAATCAGATGAAGAAAGCAAGTATTCATCCTGATCAGAAGCTATTGTTACTTAGGAAAATAATGACACAAGCAGCTAATGACGGTCAGAAGAAAATGGTCATTAATGCTTTATCGAATAATAAGACTTTCCTGACGCTTGTTTTTGTTGGGGAATATTTGAATGACAGTAAGCTGAAGAACGATGCGGGAAGAGCTTGTGCTAATATAGCGATGCCTCCATCAGGAAGTAAAGAAGGGATGTATGGTACTTTGGTGAGGGATATTTTAAATAAATCTATCTCTGCTATTTCGGGAGAAGAGGCTGATTATATTAAGGCTAACATCAAAACATGGTTGGATAATATGCCAAAGGGTGAAGGTTTTGTTTCCATGTTCAATGGGAAAGATCTGAGTGGATGGAAAGCTTTGGTTGAGAATCCTATAGCCCGGGCCAAGATGAAGCCAGCCGAATTGGCGAAGAAGCAAGCCGAAGCAGATGCTAAATTACCTGAAAATTGGGTAGTTGAGAATGGTGAAATCCGGTTTATCGGATCGGGATATCAAAATCTTTGTTCGGTTAAGGATTATGCTGATTTTGAGATGTGGGTTGATTGGAGGATCAATGACAAAGGCGATAGTGGAATTTATTTAAGGGGTACTCCACAGGTTCAGATTTGGGATACTTCGAGGGTTGATGCAGGTGCACAGGTTGGATCCGGAGGGCTTTACAATAATTCGAAGCACGAGAGAATTCCTCTGAAGGTTGCTGATAATCCTATAAAAGATTGGAATACCTTTTACATCAAGATGGTTGGTGAGAGGGTTACTGTAATTCTTAATGGTGAGTTGGTTACTGATAATGTAGTTATGGATAATTACTGGGATCG
>CAYUNU010000269.1:0-5521 GCA_964446195.1 uncultured Porphyromonadaceae bacterium
GGGTTTTAAAAATTCTTACTTTATCAATCACATTTGTGAGATTTTTGAAGTATAGGCCATGAAAGTTATCGGTCAACAGTTTCTTAATGTCGTTAAGAGGTCCAATTATTTCGTCGTAAGCAAGAAAATCATTGGGGTTGAACATGCAGTTATAGAGCTTTTTTCTCAGGTTTTCCAGAATGGTGTCGATACCCTTGAACGTTAGCTTAGACTGTAATTCCTTAATATCATCATAGTAACATTTAATAAGGCTAATCCTCAATTCGTCAGCCACAGCCATTGTTACATCAGCCGTGACATATGGATTGCCATCCCGATCACCTCCCGGCCAGAAGCCCAGCTTAATGATATCAGTATTATCAAATTCCCCTCTTCTGATTTCGCCTTTTATATATGAGTATAGATCCCCAACAGCCTGATAGTAAATATGTCGCAAATAGTAAATGATATTTTTTGCTTCATCAAGTGGTGTAGGCTTTTCCTGGTTCATCAGGGAAGTTAAGCCCAATTGCTGAAGGCTTTTATCAATTTCATTAATATCATTGTTTTCTATCAATGATCTTAACCTGGTAATAATATCAAGTATTGCAGGTGTGTAAAATTGGGTTGGGTGAGCCGTAAAAACAATACGTGCACTAAAAGAAGATAGCTTTTCGGATATACTGTTGAAACCTTGTTGGTCCTCAATAAATTGGTAGAAGTCTTTTATTAGAACATCGTCTTCAAGATTTTTAAGCTCTGAAAAAGCTGCGTCTTCAACACTGTCAAACAGTACTACCTGTCTTTCGACGTACTGAATAACACTAAACATGAAATCAATTTTGTCACTTTCATTTTCAATCTCAGCGAACTCTTTAAAGAAATTATCTAAAATTGTTTTCGGGTTTTGCCCGGAGTCCAGACCTTTTTTTGTATGTTGATATAGCAATGGAATCAATGTTCCAATATTGCTTTCACGCGTGTATGGAAGGTTTAAGAATAGACTGTTATAAACATCATATTTATTCCTTACAGATTTATTGAATAAATCTTCCTTTTTTGATTGGTACATTTCCATATTTCAATTCATTATATGAAGCGAAATTAGTTTAATAATACTTTAATTTAAGTAATACTTCACATCCACAAATGAATCAGCGATTTATTATCCTGATATTACCAATCAGGCCTGATTCCAGTAATTCTTTATTTTTAAATTTATCCTTAATATTAGTATTAGTGTATTGTTTCTGATCAGGGTTCCGCATATCACCTACAAGTCGATTATTCCAGGTATTTATTACCTCGATGGAAATATTGTTTGCTCCATCTTTTAACTGCTCTGTTATATCAAGCTCATAGGGTGGTGTCCAAACTATTCCACAATCTTGACCATTAACCATAATTTTTGCAGTTTCTTGAATTTTGTCAAATTTCAAAATTGATTTAGATTGATCAGAAAGGGCTGATTTGTCAAATGAAAAGGACTTTTCGTAAAAAGCGGATCCTGAATAATAACTTATTCCTTCTAAGCTAATGTCCGACCAACTCATGAGCTTATTAATATCGAAGCTGGCAGGTGCACCCATGTTCTGGTCAAAGGATATTGTCCAGTCGGAGCTTAAATCAATCGTGTGATCGTCTTCAATGCCTTTAATATCAGTGTTTCCAGCGAATTGAAGGTTAGTTATAAGATCCATATCGTTTTTTCCTTTTTTTCCTGATTTAAAAATTATAAACCTTGATGCCAAAGGCTCCAGAATGAATTCCATTTCAATACCATTTTCAGCTTTTGTGAATTCAATATCTCTTTGGATAGAGGCGCTAAGGGGATCCCATATCTCAGGTTTCATGTTTTTGTCGACTCTAAAAACAACACTAAATTTTTCTGGTGTTTGATTACTATTCGAAATGAAATAAATGTCTTCCTGATCTGTTCTCCTATGAATATAGTCGATATGCATATCACAGTTATCTATTCCCTTAACTTCGAAATCCGGGCCGACACCCAAATCTACCAGCACTTCCTCGAGCGTTTTACCCCAATATACCTGTCCTTGTCCATAAGAATTCACAAAAATATCCTTCCCGTTACAGGCTCCCCAAAGTTTATCGGCTAAAGCTTTTACCTCCGGATCACAAGATGGATATTCCATAAGGGAGCTTGTCCTGATTGGCTTCCTTCCAAGAATAACTGCTCCTTCAGCAACCAGTTTCTCTATGGATCGCAGTACATCAAGGTTTATTGCCTCCTTATCAGGCAACATCATCACCCGGTAGCTCATTCCTGATGGTAATACCAGTCTGCCATCCACAACTTTCAAATCTCTGGTAATAATCTCCGCATTCATATAGTCCCAGTCGTATCCTGGGGCTGACCCGGGATTAATTGGTTTTGGTTTACCGCAATGAAGGCATTGTGTATCGTCGAAAATTGCTTTAATATTTGGATCAATTCTCTTGGATGGAACCAGGTTGGGCGCTTGGTCTCCATAATATAGGCAGGCATCGGCAACAAAAAGACCCTGTCTGAGTAAATACGAACACCTGCCAATATAATCCATGAAAGGCTTTGCCATGCTCCACCATGTTGTGTTTACATTTAAGTGTTCACCGGCATGGTAAGTGAATCCTGGCTTTCCGGCTATTTCGGGGTTATGAGCAAAAGTATGGAACATAATTTGGTTGAGTCCTTCGCAAAGGGCTATATCAATAAGCTGTTTGTAATCCGATGGGCCATGCTGCCAGTGCTGCCATCCTGTGAGAGATTCAGATGCTACCAGTTTTAAATCATAGATATGAGCAGCACTTGCAGCTTCTTTCGTTACCCAGAAGCGTTGACGGTTCCAGAATTCACCGGTAGGAATATGAGAATGGCCCAGGGCTTTCAGTGCATCCACTCTTGGGAAACCTCCATGCCCCGCCTCAGTAACCATTTGGATATCATACTTGTTAGCAATTTCAACTGATTGACTGAAATGATTATCTACCATCATGTCGCTTACCAGTAGCGAGTAATCAGCTCTGAACCTATCAGCTCTAATAGAGTCCTTCATATTATAACCAAGCAGAAGAGGAATATATGGAATAGGGTCATAATTATATCTAGATTTAAATTCGGATACCAGATTGGGCGACCAATCTTTCATTGGATTGACCTCGTAGCTATCAATTTCCATAAACTTTATAAGCTCGTTCTCGAGAAGATCATCAGGCAGGCGAGAAAAAAGTGTATCGAAATGACTTTTAGTTGCGTCATAACTTAGGTGATCTATCATTAAACCCTTGGAATTGGGACTTGGAATCACAAGGGGCTGCATTGTATTGCATGAGAAGAATGAAAATACTTCCCACTCACCATCGGGTACCTCCCAAATTACTGTCTCGCCATCCGAAGTGTTTTTTGATAGGTCTATCGACTGATTTATAGCTTCATCAATAAAGTGGTCTTGTGTGTAGGGCATCGCTATTGTAGAGATCCAGGTGTAATTCTCTATGGCTCCATTTCTATTAGAAGGTGGGGTTATTTTAATAGTCTTTTTTCCGGAACCGTCGACAATCGCATTGCTCATAAGGACCTGCTTAATTGCGTTTTCCGGACCGATCCATTCCCCGCCTGCATTCCAGGAGCTGGAGATTGCCATACCAATATCCAGACCTAGCTCATCTCCTTTTTTCATGGCTATGGATAGATACTCTAATGATTCCGGACCAAGAAAAGGTGGGCCTGCAGGAATCATTTTATCAGGATCAGAAATTGCTCCAAGATCCCATATGATACCTCCACGCATTCCTTTTGCCTTCATTTGCTCCAGCTCATATACCAGTTTTGCTGTATCAATATATCCATTCATCCACGACCACAGGGCCAGTGGCCTGTACTCTGTACCCGGGTTTTTGAATTCATCAATGGATAATAATGAAGGTTTTTCTGTTTGGCAGGCAGATAATATGACTGCAAGGATAATGATTGAAATTATTGATTTTTGTTTCATAATAATTAGAATATAGAAAAGACAAAATATTCTCACTCGTCACTCGTCACCCCTCACCGTTTAAAGATATATAAATACAATAGCCAAAAAAAGCAAAGAATAAATACAGCATATTTGGGCAAAAAAATAGTAGTATGAAAACTTAAAATCAGGATTAACTTTAGCATCATGAAAAAGATGTATTTGTTGCTGTTTTTTATCCTGATGTTTTCATTTGAGATGTTTTCTCAGGTTGGTGATCAAAATCCAGTAAAAGTATTCCTTCTTGCCGGCCAGTCGAATATGGATGGATGCGGAAAAAGTGAAGAGTTAAAGGAAAAATACCAGGATCCACCTCAAAATGTCAGAGTATGGGATAATAAGGAGAATAAATGGGTAAACCTGGGTGAGACAACTTTTTCCAACAGAAGAAAAAAGCAATTTGGTCCTGAGATGGCATTCTCTCACGAGATGGCTAAAGCTTTTCCTGATCACAACATCAGGATAATTAAAACTTCAGGAGGGGGAACTAAATTATTCAAGCATTGGCTTCCGGATAGTGCTATGTATAAGCGCTTTCTTGGGAACATCGGAAATGCGCTGGATAATCTGAAGTCTGAAAATATTCAATATGATATTTGCGGAATGCTTTGGATGCAGGGAGAATCAGATTCTGAGACTCTGGAAATGGCAAATGCATATGAGGAAAACTTGAAAGTGTTTTTTTCAGCTATGCGTAAAGAGATGAATCAGGCTGAGCTCCCAATTGTGATGGGCAGGATATCCTCCAGCCTTTTAAAGGAAACACCCTGGGTATTTGATCAAACACCAATAGTTCAGAAGGCACAGGATGCCGTGGCTAAAGAGGATCCAAACGTGTACATTATCAAAACAGATAAGTTTAGCACACTTCCGGATAACACGCATTTTGATACAAAAGCCCAGATTAAGCTTGGTCGGAAGATGGCGAGGTTGATGAAGGGTGTTATGGTTCAGTGAGTTGGCTCTGTGGGCAGTAGGCAAAAGGCAGAGGGCAGAAGGCAAAAGGCAAAGGGCAAAGGGCAGACGTAGGTTTTAAGTTTTAAGAATGAAGAATGAAGAAAGAAGGATTACTTTATTCTGTTGCTTGTCCAGTTTAGTATAAATTGATATACCTCTTGATTATTAATCTCATTTATCATTTCATGTCTTCCTTCAGCAAAGAGCTTTAAGGTAATGTCGTTTATTCCTGTTTTTTTTAACTTTTCAAAAACCTCTATAACACCTTTCCCATTGTTACCTACTGGATCTTCTTCTCCTGATAAAAACAATATCGGTAGGTCTTTAGGGGTGTTGTTTATGTTTCTCTGTTTGCTAACAAAAAGTATCCCGTTCAACAAATCATTGAAAAACCTTATGCTGAAAACACCTCCACAATAGGGATCTGCAACATATTTATCAACTTGTTCATTGTCCCTGCTTAGCCAATCAAATTTGGTCCTGTTGGGTTTAAATGGCTTGTTGAATGCGCCGAAGCTCAAATTATCCATAAATGGGGAAGGACTTTTCCCGGAGTTAAAAAGCATCAT
>CAYUNU010000270.1:0-5479 GCA_964446195.1 uncultured Porphyromonadaceae bacterium
TTTTAATAGGAATGTGTATTTTGACGGGCTATTTAAACCTTCTCTAATTAAGATGGGAATGGAATTTAGTAGTATTAATACCTCTATGTTATGAAAAATCAGATGAATAAGCTTGCAGTTTTATCAATAATTATCCTGATGTCGTCGTGTGCTATTGTTCCCATGACGGGTAGGAAGCAGATGAATCTATTGCCTTCAGCAACTATGACTGAAATGGGGTTTGCTCAGTATGGTGAATTCCTTAAGACAAATGAATTATCAAAGCAGCAGCAATCGACAAATCAAGTTAAGGAAGTTGGCTTGAGAATTTCTACTTCAGTAGAAAAGTATATGAAAGAAAATGGGATGGGGAAGTCTCTCAAGGATTATGCTTGGGAGTTCAATCTTGTGGCAGATAAAACTCCAAATGCCTGGTGTATGCCAGGGGGTAAGGTAGTTTTTTATGAAGGGATTTTACCATTTACAAAAAATACAGAAGGCATAGCTGTTGTTATGGGCCATGAGATAGCCCATGCTGTTGCCCGACATGGTAATGAGAGGATGAGTCAGCAGATGGTTGCTGAAATGGGTAATATAGCTCTAAGTAAAGCTATTGAGCAGAAACCGGAACAAACAAAGCTTATTTTTCAAACTGCTTTTGGACTGGGCGCCCAGTATGGTGTTATGCTTCCCTATAGCCGCTTGCATGAGAAAGAAGCTGATTATCTTGGCTTAATGTTTATGGCGATGGCCGGTTATAATCCCAATGAGGCTATATCTTTTTGGGAGCGTATGTCGAAATCGGGTGGAGCCTCTCCTCCTGAATGGATGAGTACACATCCAATGAATGAGACCAGGATTGCTGAGATGAAGAAGAATCTGCCTGAGGCTTTTAAGCTTTATCAGGCAACAAAATAATACTCCGGTAGGGAAGGCCCCGTCCCTACAAAAGGTTTCCGATTTGAAAGACTATGAAGCTTACGGCCCATGCCAGGAAGGTTGTGTAGGCTGCCATTAGGGCGGCCCATTTCCAGCCGCCGGCTTCTCTTTTTATGGCTGCCAGGACTGCCACACAGGGGACATAAATAAGAACGAAGAGCAGGAATGCCAGGGCGGCAACCGAGGAGTAAACCGGTGATCCTTTGTTTGGCCCGCTTTGATGTACTTCTGCTCTGAGCTTATCGGAAAGGCTGGTAGTGCTGTTTGGATCGTCGTCCTGATAGAGCACTCCCATAGTGCTTACAACCACCTCCTTGGCTGCTATCCCTGTTAATAAAGAAACTCCCATTTTCCAGTCGAATCCTAAAGGTTGAAGAACAGGCTCTATTGTGTGGCCTATCCTTCCTATGTAGGAGTTTTCCAATTGTTCAGATTTACTGCCTTCTGATCTTGGGAAGTAGCTCAATGCCCAGATAAGAGCTGAGGCTATTAAAATTACTCCGGCCATTTTTTTCAAGTATAGCTGGCCTCTAAACCAGACATGACTGATAATTGTATCCACTTTGGGTACTCTGTACGGAGGCAGTTCCATGACAAATGGTGCTTCCTTATGTTTGAACATTGTTTTTTTGAAGAACAGAGCCACAAATACTGAGAGCATAATGCCTGTCATGTATAAGCCAAATATCATATTACCAGCCTGATCAGGGTTTATTAATCCGGCAATAAGGATATAAACCGGCAGTCGGGCACTGCATGACATCAGTGGTAGGATAAGCATTGTAAGTAGTCGATCGCTTCTGTTTTCGATGGTACGGGTAGCCATAATGGCTGGCACATTGCATCCGAAACCCATGATTAGTGGGATGAATGATTTACCATGGAGTCCCATCAGGTGCATGAGTTTATCCATTATAAATGCAACTCTTGCCATATAGCCAGTATCCTCCATCAGGCTTATGAAGAAGAATAAAATCAGGATATTTGGAAGAAATACTATCACACCTCCAACTCCTCCAACAATACCATCCACCAAAAAATCTCTGAAAATGCCTACTGGTAAGGCATTATCTAAGATGCCTGATAACCAGCCAACTCCTTTTTCTATCCAATCGACAGGGTACTTACCAAGGTTGAAGGTGGTTTGGAACATTACCCACAAAAAGAAAAGAAAGATGGGCATTCCGACCCATTTATTGGTGAGGAATTGATCAATTCTTTCGCTTGAACTTAGGTCGTTTGGGATGATTTCCCTTGGCTTAAAAGTTTCCTTTAATGCCCCGGCAATGAAACCGTATTTGGCATCAGCAAGAAGGGTATCTGTTTTATCACCCAATGCCTTTTCAAGTTTATCAATCTCAATATTGGTTTGGTGAAGAATTTCTTTCCCGTTATTTAATGTTTCGATGTACTCAACAGCTTCTGTATCTCTCTCAATTAGCTTAATGGCATAAAATCTTGTACTGATAACACCTGTTATACCTGGTGATTCCCAAATTAAATCCTGAATTTTCCTGATGGATTTTTCAAAATCTTTGCCATAGTTAATATGAATATGGCGAGTTATTGGTTCCTTATCCTCGTAAACTTCAATAATCTTGTCGAATAGTTCTTCAATCCCTTTTCCCTCTGTCCCGATTGTAGGTATAATAGGTATTCCGAGCATTTTACCGAGAAGCTCATAATCAAGTTTGTTTCCGCCTTTTTCAAGGTCGTCGTACATATTCAAGGCAATAACTACCCTGATATCCATATCAATTAGCTGGGTGGTAAGGAAAAGGTTTCTTTCCAGGTTTGAAGCATCGAGCACATTGACCACTATATCAGGGTTATCTTTAAGAATATTATTCCTAACAAATAGCTCTTCTGGGCTGTATGTGGATAAAGAATATGTCCCAGGCAGGTCGGTAAGATTAAGGGAATAACCTTTTTGTTTAGCTATGGCTCTTTTTGAGTCCACAGTCACGCCTGCATAATTGCCTACATGCTCATGGGAGTGGCTGGCGAAATTAAATATTGACGTTTTGCCGCAATTAGGGTTCCCTATGAGAGCTACATCGATATTTCTACCTTTATTTTGAACTACTTGAAGAATTTCTGATTGGAGTTGGTGTTCTGAGAAATCTCTAGCATCCTTAATCTCAGTGAACTCACTGGTTGGGATTATTTCTATCAGGGCAGCCTCTTTTCGACGGAGGGAAATGTTGTAATCTAGAATTTTGTACTCCACTGGGTCCTGTAGAGGGGCCGTCTTTATAACTTCGACCTGTTTGCCACGGACGAATCCCATCTCCATCACTCTCTTCCTAAAAGCCCCACGGCCTTTGATTTTGGTGATGATTCCTTTTTCTCCGCTTTGTAGCTGGTCTAATGTCATGCTTTCACTCCTTAGAATCTTCCTTTTTTCAAGGGACATCAAAGATAAGTAAAAACCCTTGTTTAGACTGATTATAATTAGTTTTTCGTATTCTTTATTCATTATATTTGCTCACACAATTGGTGCAAATGCATAATAGGGAATCCGGTGATTTGATAATTAAGATCAGATAATCCGGAGCTGCCCCCGCAGCTGTAAGCCGTTTATTCTTTCGGAACCCTCTGCCACTGTCCATTTAGGGCGGGAAGGCCTCCGGAAATAGGCAAGCCAGAAGACCTGCCGATTGGTGTAATTGTTCATGGTTTCCGGGTGGGTGCCATTGGATAGTTCTAAGAGCCATCCATACTGTTTATTCCCGGGCCTAAAAAGGCGAAAATGAGAATTTTGTTCGGTCTGTTGTTTATTTTGAGTTTTTTTGGTTGCGGTAATCATAGTAATCCTGATGGCAAAGTTGATTCTACCTTACCTACTGATGTTCAGGCTAAATCAAATGGTAATATTTATGCCAGGGGTTTTAGTATTACAAAAACTGACAATGTTTTTCAGTTGGATCTCCTTGATCCATGGAATGATGGAAAGATCTTTGCCTCATATACAATTTCTCCTCCATATAAAAGATGGGCTGTTTCATCAACTACTCACATTGGCTTTCTCTGTGCTTTAGGCGAGGAAGATGGGATTGTGGGGGCCACTTCGCCTGACAGGGTATATAACGAAAAGCTGGCAAAGCGTTACAAGACGGGTGAAATTGCTAAGATTGGGAGTGATATGGAGTTTAATTTTGAGAGTGTACTTGGACTTGATACTGATATTATTCTACAAACGGCATTTGAAGGCCAGAAAAATAAGGATCAACGGTTCCTGGCCACTGATTTAGAGTTTGTTTATATTCTGGAATGGATGGAGCCTCATCCTTTGGGTAGGGCTGAATGGATAAAGGTATTTGGATTGCTAAGTGGTAAGATGCAGGAAGCTGATTCGATTTTCCTCGAAGTAGCCAGTGAGTATAATAGTTTGAAAAGTGAACTTCAAAAGGCGGATTCAAATCCTCTTGTGATGTTTGGAAATAATTTTAATGGAACCTGGTATATGCCGGGAGGAGAAAATTATATGTGTAGGTTTTTAGAAGATGCCGGTTTTAATTACCCTTTTCTGGATTCTGGCAACAGAGGCAGTCTTGCGCTGAATTTCGAGAATGTTCTTGAGCAGTTCAGAACAGCTGATTTATGGCTGGGCGTATCAGCCCTGACGCTCAGTGATTTGAGCAACTCGGACTCCAGGTATTCTCTATTTGAGCCATATAGTAAGGGGAAGGTTTATTCGGTTAATGGAAGGATAAATCAGGATATGGGAAACGACTATTGGGAGAGCGGGGTGGTTTTCCCAAACCTTGTATTGGCTGATCTTGTTAGTATAGCACATCCTGAAATTTTACCGAATCACAAACTGATATATTATAAACAACTTGAGAGTGGAAGGTAAGAAAAGAAACATATTATTCTTTTGGATTCTAGGCATTTTGGTGGTTTCTCTATTTATTGCTGATTTAGTTTTGGGCAGTGTTTTGATATCTTTTAAAGATATTTTAGAGGTATTACTAGGCAAGTCTGACAAGCAAAATTGGATTTATATACTGCGTGATTTCAGGTTGCCAAAGGCTATTACATCTGTTCTTGTAGGGGCAGGATTGTCTATTGCAGGTCTCATGATGCAGACTCTTTTCAGGAATCCTCTGGCAGGTCCTTACGTGTTGGGTATAAGTTCGGGAGCTAGTTTGGGAGTAGCTATTTTTGGTATGGCTTCGGGCTTTGGAGGTGTTTTGGCCGGATCATTTAGTAATTCCGGCACTATTGGTGTCGTGGCTGCTTCTGTAATTGGAGCTGCCTTGGTAATGATTTTAGTTATACTCATCTCAACAAAAGTGGCTGATTCTGTTTCCATCCTAATAATTGGTATTATGTTTGGCAGTATTACCGGAGCTCTGGTTAGTGTACTTCAATATTTCAGTGATCCTGATGCTGTTCACAGCTTTTTAGTCTGGACCTTTGGAAGTGTTGCCGGCGTTGATTGGAGTCAGTTGATGGTACTAGCACCAATAACACTTATAGGTATCCTGATGTCTTTAGTAATGCAAAAGCCTTTAAATGCTTTCCTTCTAGGCGAAAATTATGCCAGGGGTATTGG
>CAYUNU010000271.1:0-5460 GCA_964446195.1 uncultured Porphyromonadaceae bacterium
TTCAATATTGAAATTTTAATTATTTTTTCGTTTTGTCCTCAAAAAGGCCTCCCAAAGTACTCTGTACCCAGCCCTTCTTTTCCTTTTTCTTTCTTCTCTTTTTCTCATCAGCCATTTTAGATTCATCCTCATTATCAGGCTCTTCCTGTAAAGTGAAAATATTTGAATCCTTATGTATATGCTGCTCTCCATTCACTTCAAATGGGATTTCATCTGGAGAATTGTTTGTCTCTAACTCCGACAAACCTGCGTGTTCCTGGTCTTCCTCTGAATCCAGCACAAAAGTTTTTGCTTCTGGCTCCGGAGCCAGGTCGCCAATTCCTGCTTCAGCATTCAGCCCGGTAGCAACAATGGTTACACTTAATGAATCTTCGAGTGTTTCATCATAGCCGTTCCCCCAAATAATATCAGCCTGATTCCCTGTACCTCTTCGGATAAAATCCATGATTTCAGTAATCTCATCCATTAAAACCTCCTGTTTACCCGAGGTTATATTCAAGAGGATATTGCGTGCTCCTTTAAGATTATTGTTGTTGAGCAATGGAGAAATTAGAGCTTTTTTTATCGCTTCACTGGCTCTATCTTCTCCTTCGGCAACACCTGTACCCATTATGGCTACACCACTACCTTTCATAACTGTTTCTACATCTGAGAAATCAACATTAACATAGCCATGTACTGTAATTATTTCTGCTATTCCTTTGGCTGCCATCGCGAGGATATTATCAGCATTAGCAAATGCAACAGACAATTTCTGATCTCCATATATTTCCTTTAGCCTGTCGTTATGGATAATTAAAAGAGCATCAGTATAATCCTTCAGCTTACGAATACCTTCAATAGCCTGGTTCCGGCGTTTATCTCCCTCAAATTTGAAGGGTAGCGTAACGATAGCTACTGTAAGAATATCCATCTCCTTTGCTAGCTTAGCTATCACGGGGACTGCTCCTGTTCCTGTTCCACCACCCATACCAGCTGTCAGGAAAATCATTTTAGTTTTTGGGCCGATCAATCGCTCTACATCATCCAGATTTTCAAGTGCCGACAATTCACCTTTTTCAGGTTCATTACCAGCCCCCAATTTATCGGTTAAATCTAAACCAAGCTGCACTTTCACAGGAACAGGGCTGTTTAACAATGCCTGTCCATCCGTGTTGCAAACCATGAAATTAACACCTTTAATTCCCTGATTGAACATATGATTGACTGCATTGCTACCTCCACCTCCAACTCCAATCACCTTGATGATGGATTCTTCTTCCTGAATACTATCTAATTCAATAATTTCCTCGCCCATAAGAGTTTAGTTTTGCTTAAATTCACTTTTATCTTCACTGAAAAAGTTCTCCCATATTTTTGCACCTAATCCTGGCTTATCATTTGAACTCGACTGTTGTGATTTCCAAGATGGGAAAAGTCCGGGAGATGGATTCAATTTTGTAGGCTCACCCTCAATTGCGAGACCTATACTTGTAGAAAACATAGGCTGATTGATTTTTTTAGAAATACCCGGAACCAGATGCTCACTTGGATAACCAACACGAACATCCAAACCGGTTCTAAAGCCAATAAGCTGCGGTAGTCCTTTCAACAATGACCCTCCGCCTGTAATGACAATCCCAGCGCTGATCTTCTCTCTGCACCCAGAATTATCAATCTCAAACATAACTGCATCTATTATCTCCTCCATCCTGGCCTGAATAATATATGCCAAACTTTTAAAAGATATTTCTTTTGCTTCCCGTCCGCTTATACCAGGAATGGTCACCATCTTATCGGCAGGTGCAGGATCACCCATAGCAGACCCAAACTGTATTTTCAATGCTTCAGCATGCCTTAATAAAATTGAACAGCCTTCCTTTATATCATTGGTAATTACGTTACCTCCGTAGGGTATTACAGCAGTATGACTAACAACATTATTATGATAAACAGCTAAATCAGTTGTTCCTCCTCCAATGTCAACTAAGGCAACACCTGCCTCCTTCTCATCAGATGATAGAACGGCAGTTGAGGAGGCTAATGGCTCAAGAATTAGTCGACTAACGCTTAAACCTACCCTCTCAATACACTTGGTAATATTCTTAGCTGAAGCCACCTGCCCAATTACAAGGTGGAAGTTTCCTTCCAGCACTCTTCCTGAAATCCCAACTGGACGGGATATATCAGACTCCTGATCAACAATATAGCTTTGAGGTATAACATGGAGGATCTCATCACCAGGATCAATAGGGGTGCGCAACATCTGCTCACGGAGGTAATCAACATCCTCCTGAGTTATCTCCTCACCATCAATATACTTACGGTTACGGTTTTTCATGCTTTTGATATGCTGGCCTGCTATACCTACAAAAACATTTTGCATCTTAAAACCTGCCTGCTGCTCTGCTTCCTTCTTTGCTGCTTCTATTGCCTGAACCGTATCTTCAATATTTATAACCACGCCCCTTTTCACACCATTGGAAAGTGACTTTCCCAAGCCCAAAACATCGTACTTCGCAGATTCATCTTTCCGTACAATAATGGCTACAATCTTTGTTGTCCCTATATCAATTGCTGAAATAATTTGTTCCTTTTTTGCCATGATTCCTCCTAATTTATGCTGTTACTATCTACTTTTTTACATACAACCTGATCTCCATACCTAAGATCTATACTGCTGTATCTATCCCAACCCAGGTTTGGGATTGCTTTTTCATAAAACGCTTTTAACTTATTTAGCTTCCACTCATAATCATCTGCTTCGCCCATATAAATTCTGTGTCGACCAATCCTGGGAATAATCTCTAAAAACTGCTTGTCGTTTATGTGAATTTCTTGTATCAGAGAACTGTAAAATGGATCCTCATTAATGTGCCTGGCGATCCCAAACAGTGTATTCTGTGCTATCTGCAGATCAATATTTCCTGTCATCACAATTACTCTCGGTGAATATTTTGTCGAAAATTGAAGCACCGTACTATCCTCATCCAGATAATAATCCTGCCGACCTGATTTAATTCTTACTATCGGCCTGCATTGCCAAATACGTATATGTAAATCATTATCAGGTGTATAAAAAACACTCGCTGGCTTAACCCCAGTAATATCATGAACAACCTCACTAATAGCTGAGCGGTTTATCGAATCGACCAGAATACCGTTTATTCTGAAACCATGTGATTTAAGCTTCGCAATAACAGCTTCCTTGTCGACAAATTGGATTTCGCTGCTATCAACAATTTCAATTTTTATATTATCCACAGCTTGGGTCTTCTCCATCCTCTCAGTAAAAGATAGTGCAATGCCCAAATAGACAAAGACGCCAAGCCAAACGATAATATGTGCCAGTTTACGAAGCATATTCCTGTAAAAAGTTTTCAATTGGTTCAACTATCCTATCAATATCACCAGCACCCATTGTGAGCAACACTTCTATTCTTTTACCCTTTATAGTATTTAACAGCTCATCTTTATTTACAAGTTCTTTATTTTCTATGGTAAGGTATTCCATAATTAATCCTGATGTAACTCCTTCAATCGGCTTTTCCCTGGCCGGATAAATCTCCAGCAGTATCAATTCATCAAGAAGGCTCAATTCCTTGCCAAATTCCTTTGCAAAATCCCTTGTCCTGCTAAAAAGGTGAGGCTGAAAAACTCCCGTAATTTTTTTCTCTGGAAACAGCCTGTTTACTGATTCAAGGAAGGCTTTTATCTCTTTGGGATGATGTGCATAATCATCAATATAAACCAGCTTAGCTGTATTTATTCTAACATCAAACCGCCTCTTTATTCCTTTAAAAGATGATATCCCTTGGCGGACATCATTTTCTGACAAACCTGCCTCAAGACAAAGAGCAGAAGCACCAACGGCATTCTCAATATTAATCAATCCGGGAACAGCCGTTTTAAGACCATGAATAATTCCTCTTGGGGTTGCCAGGTCAAATTGATAAACAAGCCCCTCAGATTTTATGTTTGCAGCATAATAATCCCCACCTGCTTCTAGTCCGTAATACTTAAGTACTATCTCCTTCCCTGAGGGAACAATAGAATCCAGGCCATTCTTGATAACTGCAATTCCACCTTCCGGAAGCAAACTCATGAAGGTCGAAAAGCTAGCTCTCAGCTGGTCGGTATCACCATATATATCAAGATGATCAGGATCCATACTACTCACCAATACCAATGAAGGATAGAGGGAATGGAATGATTTATCGAATTCATCAGCCTCCATTACCGCTATTTCACTATTTGGCTGATACTGTAAGTTGGAATCAATATTTTTACTTATACCGCCGAGAAATGCAGACCCACCGGACTCGCTACTCCTTAGTACTTCAGCCACCATAGCAGAAATAGTTGTTTTTCCGTGTGACCCTGCGACTGCAAGGGTTCTATATTCTTTGGAGATTTCCCCAAGAATCTGCGACCTCTTAAAAACCAAGAATTTGTTGTGAATGAAAAAGTTGAGTTGGATAGAATCAGCCGGAACAGCCGGAGTATAAATGATTAAAATTTCATCCTTATTTAGTACATCATAAAATCTATTAGGAATACTATCCAAAGTATCCTGATAATTAACCTCTATACCTATATCAATCAATGAAACAATCAAATCAGAAGGAGTTTTATCATAGCCTCCCACATCCTTGCCCAGGACATGAAAATATCGGGCCAGAGTACTCATACCAATTCCTCCAACACCAATCAGGTAAACCCTATTTATTACCTTTAGATTCAATTTACTATCTAATTACTATTGTTATACTATTTTCAAATTATATTAATAGTTTAAGTGCTTCCTCAGCTATTCTCAAGCTTGCTTCAGGCTTTGCCAGAACACTGATGCTTTTACTTAACTCATTCATTCTATTTTTATCATACACCAACTCGACTACCTTATTTACTAATCCCTCAACCGCTTTTTTATCCTCGATCATTACAGCGGCATTTTTTTCTACCAATGACATAGCATTTTTCATTTGATGATCTCCGGCAGCATGTGGATAAGGCACAAGTATAGCTGGCTTGCCTACTATACATAATTCAGATATCGATATCGCACCGGATCTTGATACAATTACATCAGCCAACTCGTAGGCCAGATCCATTCGATAAATAAAATCATAAACCTTTATTTTAGCATCGTCAAGTCTTTTTGCTGCATTTTTTGCAGAATCAAAAAATGATGTTCCTGTTTGCCATATCAAATCAATATTATTTGATACGAATTCCCCTAGTCTAGATTCCAGTGAGTGATTAATAGTTCTGGCACCCAAACTGCCACCAAAGACAAGCGCTACTGGTTTATCTCCCGTTAATCCAAAGTATTTCAATGCTTCTTCCCTGGTTCCCTCCGCGTTGATGATATCTTCCCTAACAGGATTACCAGTAATTTTTATCTTATCTGCGGGGAAATATTCTTGAAGACCTTCATGAGCAACGCAGTTAGTATTAACTTTTTTACCCAGCATGCTG
>CAYUNU010000272.1:0-5441 GCA_964446195.1 uncultured Porphyromonadaceae bacterium
ATTTTGAAATAGTTGTAGAAAGAGATGTTATTGGCGCAATGTTGTTCATGATTTCATGCGATAATGTTCTGGCTAGTTTTATCCAGGCATCAACTTCTCCATTATCGAGTTCTTTAGTTATATCGCTAACTGCCACTAATTTGATTGTTTCTTTTGCGTATTTGATTTCAGACAAATTGAACAATAGCTTTTGCCCGTATTGGTTTTCGAAAATAGCTGATTTTGTTAGTAGGTCGTGATTCATTATATACTCAGGCAAAGCAGTATCAATAGTCGCAAGTGACTTTATATGGTAATGATCTTTGATGTTTGTCAATTTTGTTGCCGCCGGATTAATATTGATTACTCTTCCTTTTTCGTCGACAGACAGAAGGCCTGTAGCTGATTGTTTAATTATGCTGAGATAATATTGCTCCTGGGTTCTAATATCCATTTTTGTTTTTTTGAAAAGATCGTTTAGTCTTTCAATCCCTGAGTATATATCATCAATCGATTTGTTACCGGTTTTCGCCGGGACTTTAAGTGAGGTGTCTTCGTTTTCAATTCCCAAAAGAAAAAGAGAGATCAATTGATTTGTCCTGTTAAAATACCTGATAATATTAATAGTCCTTTCAATCAAAAGTGTAAGCGGCAGTAAACAAAGGAAATAGCTTTGCTTTTCGAAAAACAGATATGCTCCAAAAATGGCTATCAGGATTATTATAACTAATCTGGATAATATGGCGTAATGGAACTTTTTATAGGTCATTCTCATGATTAGAATATTTATGTGAACCGATCATTTGATTCCAATACTCAAATACCATATCTCTTCATTTTATTGTAAAGTGTTTGTCGACTTATGCCTAAATTTTTTGCAACTGTACTCATATTGCCCTTATCTTTTTGGATATTGGCAATTATCATTTCTTTTTCCACTTCCTCCAGTGTTTTGCGATGCAGATCATTCGTATTACTGACAGCATGATTGCTAAGAGAAAAACTATCTTCATTTAAAACCTTATCGTCGGCCAGAATTACTGCCTTTTCAATAGTATGTTGTAGTTCACGCACATTTCCGGGCCAGTTGTAGGTTAGGAGTTTATCCATGCCTTTTTGATTGATTTTCAGGCCGTATTTTTCATATTTACTTGCATATTTCCTCAAATAAAACTCAGCAATCAGCAATATGTCGTTACCTCGATCCCTTAAAGGTGGCAGGTCGATACAAATTGTGTTTATACGATAAAGTAAATCTTCACGAAACAAGCCCTCAGTGATCATCTTATTAAGATCTCTGTTGGTTGCCGTGATAAGTCGTATGTTAATAGGTATTTGAGAGTTACTTCCAAGCTTAACAATGGATCTGTTTTGCAAACTGCTGAGCATTTTTGCTTGGAGGGTTAAGGATAGGTTTCCAATTTCATCGAGGAAAAGTGTGCCTTTTTCAGCAGCTTCAAACTTGCCAATACGATTTTCTTTTGCATCGGTAAAAGATCCCTTAGTATGTCCAAAAAGCTCACTTTCGAATAGGGTCTCATTTATTGCACCCATATCGACAGTAAGCATAATTTCCTTGCTTCTTTTTGAATACCTATGGATTTCGCGGGCTATTAGTTCCTTTCCTGTACCATTTTCACCTGTGATAAAAATATTGGCCTCCGTTGCTGCCACCTTTCTAACCAGGTCCATCACTCTTTTTATTGGTGCAGATTGTCCAATGAATGATTGAGATGATGGTTTAAGTTCTTGCTTAAGTGTCTGAGTTGTTTTTAATAGTGATGCATTTTCCAATTTACTTAATCTAAGCTTCAAAGAAGCTTTTAATGTGCTTATTAGCTTGTTGTTATCCCAGGGTTTTAATATAAAGTCAAAAGCTCCTTCTTTTAGTGCTTTAACAGCTAACTCAACATCGCCATAAGCCGTAATCATTGTGACGCTTATTGATGGATCGCATTTTTGGATCTGTTGCAACCAATAAATTCCTTCATTTCCATTGTTAATTCCGGCTCTGAAATTCATGTCGAGCAAGACGATATCAATGTTATGTGTTTGAATAGTTGAGATTAGAGCATTTGGACTTTTGAGGGTATATATTTTCTCAAATTCTGTTTGTAATAACATTTCGAGTGCGGTTAAAACACCTTTATTGTCATCGAGAATAAGGATCTTGCCTTTCATGATATGGAATAAACTTGTTTATACAAACTTAAAGGTTTGTCAACTTAATATACATTAAGTGTAAAAATTATGGACATAAAAATTACGATGCTATTCTATTTGGGGCTATAATGATCAGATATACAATGTTATAGTATTTTTGGCATGCAGATTGATTTCTTGAAATTGCAAATAATTAGCATAGTTCGTTTTCAATATCGCTTATAATAATGATAAAAACTGAAAAATTAACAAAAGTATTTAGAAATGAGGACATTGAGACCTCGGCGTTACGTGAGGTCGATATTCAGCTTAAGAAGGGTGAATTTGTTGCTGTTATGGGGCCTTCCGGTTGTGGAAAATCGACCTTGCTCAATATTATTGGACTTTTGGATAATCCTACATCAGGAAATTACTTTTTTGATGGTAAGGATATCACTGAGTATCGAGAAAAGGAAAGGACTCAATTTCGAAGAGGGAATATTGGTTTTGTTTTTCAGAACTTCAATCTGATTGATGCCATTAATATCTACGATAATGTTGAGCTTCCTCTAATGTACCTGAAAATGAAAACTTCTGAACGTAGGAAGAGGGTTGACGATGTATTGCAGCAAATGAAGATTGGCCATAGAGCGAAACATTTTCCTCAGCAACTTTCCGGAGGGCAGCAGCAGCGTGTTGCAATTGCCAGGGCTATTGTGGCAAGTCCCGGGTTAATTCTCGCAGATGAGCCAACCGGAAACCTTGATTCAAAAAACGGCATAGATGTGATGAGTTTATTATCGGAGCTCAATCAAAAGGGAGCGACGATATTGATGGTTACACACTCTGACCGCGATGCACATTTTGCCCATAGAACAATTAAATTGTATGATGGCCAGATAGTTATTTGAAATACAAAAACAGTTCAAATTAATGTTGTATTAATCTGATTCATCCCTTTAAAAAAACAAAATCATGATAAAATATTATCTCAAAATAGCCCTTGCAAATCTTCGACAAAGTAAAGTTTATTCTCTGATTAGTATAGCAAGTTTATCGGTTGGAATGGCCATTAGTATATTAATTTTAGTTTATGTTTCTGATGAGTTGAGTTATGATCGTTATCATGAGAAGGCAGACGATATTTATCGTTTGTGCCAGAATAATCAAGCTTATCAATCTCCTCAAACCGCTAGGCTTTTGACTGATAATTTACCTGAAATTAAGGAAAGTGTCAGAATTCTACCACCTGATTTTATGACTGTTCAATACAATGATCAGATATTTAAAGAGGATAAAGTAGCGTATGTGGATGCAAGCCTTTTTAAGATCTTCTCTTTTAAGTTTAAAAGGGGTAATGCTGAGACGGCCCTTGAAGCACCTGCCACGATAGTAATATCTGAAGAAATCGCAGAAAAGTATTTTGGTAGTCAAGATCCAATTGGCAAAGCATTGAAAATTGGCGGCGAACTTGATTATACCGTTACCGGAGTTTTTGAGAACATGCCCATGAATTCACATTTTCGATATAATTTCCTCATGACCCTTACAGATGCAGACGAGGTTTTTGGTAAGGAATTAATGAATAATGCTGGTTGGGCAAATTTCCTAATTTACTTTGAGATGCAGGATAAATTCTCAAAAACCGGTTTAGAAGCCAAAATATGTGAATTGTTAAAGAATCCTGATGATAAAAACCCACCTGACAATAACTATTTTGTTCAAAATTTAAAGGATATTCACCTATATTCCGGTCATTTTACAAATGACATTCAGCCCCAGAACAGTATTACTTATATATGGATTTTCTCTGCTATTGGTTTACTGATTTTGCTTATTTCTTGCTTTAATTATATTAATTTGTTCACTGCTAATGCTACTACCAGAGTAACTGAAATTGGTGTACGCAAGTCCTTTGGAGCCTCACGAGGTCAGATGTCAAAGCAATTTATTTGGGAGTCAATTGTGGTGCTTATTATTTCAACACTTATTGCACTAGCAGTGGTTGAAATTGGATTACCATTATTCAATAAGTTATCAGGAAAAGATCTTTCAATATTAACACTACTGAATAAAAATATTATCCTCGGTATTCTTGGTTTACTATCAATTTTTGCTGTTTTGGCCGGCTGGTACCCAGCTTTCGTTCTTTCATCGTTGAGGCCAATGAGGGTAATGAAAACGTCGAATAATGGAGGAGGTAAAATCCAATTCAAAAAAATTATTCTGGGGGTTCAGTTTACTATTGTTATTGCACTAATTGCATCTGCTTTGATAATGTTACGACAAATTAACTTTCTTCAAAATAAGGAGTTAGGATTTGACAAAGAGTATGTTCTTGTATCAGGGTTTGAGTCTGGTTTTGAAGATGAAGCCAAATTTAAAACTCTTAAGCAGACTTTACTTGCCCAAAGTGTAGTATCCAGTGTATCTGCTTCGACACGCGTTCCTTCGGGCAAATTGAGTAACAATGCGGGGGTTTTACCGGAAGGTCAGACGGAATATTTGACAATTCCCTATGTACATGTATATTTCGATTACTTTAAAACGCTGGGTATAGATGCCAAGCGAGGAAGGTTGTTTTCGAGTGAAATTGAAACGGATGCAACAGAATCAGTAATTCTCAATGAAGCAGCTGTAAAAAGTTTGGGGATTCAAGGCGACCCTATTGGCCAAGTACTTAAGTGCACATGGCCTCGGACTGATAGAACGATAATTGGAGTTATAGATGATATAAACTTTGAGTCACTTTATGACGATATTAAGCCTGTAGTTTTTGTTGTGTACCTTAGACAGTGTTGGCAGCTTATGGTCAAAACTGTTTCAGCCGACGTGAGTGATACCAAAAATATCATTACTCAAATCAGCAAGGATATTTATCCCGGAGAGGTAATAGATTTTCACTTTTTGGATACAAAACTGGAGCAGCTATATAAAAAAGATGAGACCACTTTTCAATTGATGGGATACTTTGCGGCTGTGGCAGTTTTACTTGCATGTATGGGTTTACTGGGAATGGCTTCATATATTTTAACAAGAAGGACAAAGGAAATAGGCATCCGTAAAGTTAATGGCGCAACAGTTTTTGAAATCATGAAAATGCTTAACATAAGCTTTGTTAAATGGCTGGCCATTTCCTTTGTAATAGCTACTCCTATTGCTTATTACGGAATGGCACGCTGGCTTGAAAAGTTTGCATATAGAATTGAGCTCAGTTGGTGGGTTTTTGCTGTGGCTGGAATTATTTCTCTGGTATTAGTTTTAAGTACAGTGAGTTGGTTGTCATATAAAGCGGCCAGAAGAAACCCAATTTTGTCTAT
>CAYUNU010000273.1:0-5436 GCA_964446195.1 uncultured Porphyromonadaceae bacterium
TATATTCCATCAGGAAAAAAATCGTTTAGGTATGTTGAGCAAAGAAGCCGAGTTACAACATCCATTAAGAATCCTTAAGCGGGGCTATTCGCTAAGTATTCAAAATGGTAAAGTATTGAAGAGTATTGAAGATGTTCAATCCGGACAACGGATAAGAACCAGATTATCTGATGGGTCATTTACCAGCACAGTTCATAAAAAAGAAACAAAAAATAAATCAGACCAAAAATAATATGATACTTAGAAACAGACAAATTACAAAGATTCCAGAGATGGAGGAAATTATAAACGAGGCTGAAGTATGCACTGTTGCAATGGTCAACGACAATTCCCCATATATCCTGCCATTCAATTTTGCCTACAAGGAAGAAACGATATACTTCCACTGTGATGTTGAAGGCTTCAAGCTGGATCTCCTAAGAAAAAACCCTGGGGTCGCAGTTAATTTCAATACTGGTAATGAGCTATTTTACAGACACAAACAGGTTGGATGCTCATGGGGTATGAAATACAAAAGTGTAAATGCTTTTGGCGAAATAGAATTCATTGATGACTATGATACAAAATACTCCATAATGAAGCTCTTTATGCAAAAATATGCTGGCGAGGATTATGAATTTTCAGAACCATCCATCAAGAATGTCATCATCATGCAAGTTAAGGTAAAAGAGTTTACCGGTAAAAAATACGGATATTAAAAAAACCAATATGCCCACAAAAGAAATCAGTTACAATCAGGCAATCAGCGAAGTAGAAAGCATACTTGCAAAAATTGAAGACCAGGAACTAGATGTTGATGAGCTGGCGGGACAGTTGAAGCGTGTTTCAGAGTTAATCAAGATTTGCAAAAAGAAACTTTTTACAGCTGAGAAAGAAGTTGAGAAAATATTGAAAGAGCTGGATGATTAATCCTGATGAATCCTCCTAACTTTTTTCAGATTAAGAAGGTTCATAGCATTTCCTTCCATCCCTTCAAGGTCGGATGAATAAAACCTAACTACACGATCGTAAAACAGGGGCACAACAGGAGCCTCTTCAATAATAATAGAATCCATTTTCCGGTATAAACCGTACCTTTCCTCATCATTAGTGGTGACAAGAGCTAAATCATATAAACCATCGAACTCACTGGATTTAAAGTGGGTGTAATTTGGTCCTTTGGGAGAGAAGTTAGGGCTATAAAAGAGAGCGAAATAGTTTTCTGAATCAGGATAATCTGCTATCCACGATCCTCTGAAGAAGTTCAGTTTAGAATCAGCCACCATCGACCTGAAGGTGGCCCCTGTACTAAGCTCCAGTTTAATTGTAATCCCTGATTCTTCCAGCTGAGCCTGAATAAACTCGCATAAGTCGAGATAATCTGTTGTTGTTGTAAGTGTTATTAGCGGAAGACCCACCCCTCCCGCAAAGCCGGCCTCGGACAACAAGGCCTTGGCTTTTTCTGGGTCGTAACTATATCCTTTCAGATCAGCATCAAAACCAGGCAGGCCAAGAGGGATAAACCCCTGATTAGCAGGAGTTCCCATACCATTCCTTAAGTACTTTATCATTCTTACCCTATCAAAACCAAAATTTATTGCCTGTCGAATCTCTTTAATTTTCAAGGGATTGACTTCACCCTCAGACTCATTTGGCTCCATAAGAATTCCCAGGTACTCAGTATTTAAATATGGCAGAGTGAAAATTTTATACCTCTCCTCATAATGAGGATTCAGAGCACCTGAACGAGTAAGAAGCTCATCTTTATAGCTAGGATGAACACCCGAGAGAAAATCAATATTACCTTTTAGGAACTCCAAAAATTCCGATTGTTTATCCACGATAAAGCGAATAGAAACCCCATCGAGATAGGGTAATTGAATACCATCATCATCCTCTTCGAAGTAAGTGGGATTTTTTGACAGGATCAGCTTTTCGCCCTGCTTCCAGAACTTCATACTGAATGGTCCTGTTCCAACCGGGTGCCTGCCAAAATCCCGACCGTAATAGTCAAGGGCTTCATTTGGGACCACCGAACAATAAGGCATTGACAACAAACCCAAAAAGGCCGGGAAAGGCTTAATAAGTCGTATAACTAAGGTACTATCATCAGTTGCCTCAATACCCCTGCTTTCATTTTCCTTATCAGCCCTTACCCAATTCATAGTCCAGGCTCCTGGTGAAGCGGTTGAAGGGTTCCTCACACGATTAAGACTGTACGCCACATCATCAGCTTTCACTTTTCGTCCGATCCCTCCGGGAAAGACCTCGCTATCATGGAAGGCAACATCATTTCTGAGATGGAAAGTATATTCAAGACCATCAGAACTTATGTCCCAGCGGACAGCAATTGAAGGAACGATCTTAAGTTGATTGTCCATTTGAACAAGTCCATTATACAATTGATTAACAGGCCAGATAGTATATTGGCTTTTTGCAAAAGCAGGATCCAGGGTTGGAATATTTTTCGACTCATTATACCTGAACACATTTGGGCTTTCCTGTTCATCATTTTCACACGCTGAAAAGAAGCACAAAAAAACAAGTGGCAGAAGGATAGAATATCTAAGCATGATTATTGCAAAGATATTAATACTTAAGAGATGGTGATAAACAATTAAGAACTTACATCGTATTGAAAGATAAACTACTACCTTCTTTGTAACTATGTAATAGAGATTTATAACGCGGGTGGATTTTTAATTGAAACTTTATATCTTTACACCCTAAATTTTTTTTATGATAAATAATCTGTTGAATTTGAAAACATTAAGGACTATGAAAAGAAAAGTATTAGTTAGATTTTTACTAGTACCATTGTTAATTTTTGGTTTTATTGGAATAGCAAATGGACAGGGAATCAACGATGCTGCGGAGGCTTATAACAATGCTTCCCAATTGGCTAAGGATGACCCTGTAGCGGCTATTGCTTCAGCTAAGCAATCTTTAGCTGAATGCGAAAAGCTTGGAGATGAAGGCGCTGATATTAAATCAAGGGTTGAAAACCTAATGCCTGGTTTATACTTCAATGTTGGTAACCTTTTGATCAAAGAAAAGAAATACACTCAAGCCATTACCGCTTTCCAGGAGGCTCTGAAAGTTTCCGAGCAATATAAAAATGCAGAGTTTATTACTAAGTCAAAATCAATGCTGCCAAAATTATTCAGTTCTGTTGGCAGCTCATATTATAAGTCGAGTAAATTTGACAAAGCCTTAGAAGCGCTTAATCAGGCGATAGTATACGACCCTGATTATGCAAAGGCCTACTATACAATGGCTTTGGTTTATAAAAAGATGGATGACCCCGTCAATTTTGAACTTACTGCTGATAAAGGATTAGTTGCAGCAACCAACTCCAAGGACAATAAAACTACAGCTCTTATCTCTAAAGCGGCAAACAGCTACTTTCTAACAGAAGGAACAAAAGCTCTCACAGCCCAAAAGTCAGCCAATGCAGTTGATATGCTTACCAAAGCCTTGAAATATGACCCTGAGGCTGTTGACACATATTTTTATATTGCCAGTGCAAATAACGAATTGAAGAAGTTTGATGAAGCCATTGCAGCATCTAACAAAGCGCTGGAGATGGAAGGCGTAGATCAGGAAAAAAATGCCAAACACTATTATAACCTGGGTATGGCATTTAAAGGTAAGGGTGATAAAGCTGCGGCTTGTGAAGCCTTCAATAAAGCTTTATTCGGACAGTTTAAGGAAAATGCCAAGTACGAAATCGAGCACGGTATAAAGTGCAATGAATAGTATAAGGAAATTTTATTATACAAAAAGGCGCCTCGATGAGGCGCCTTTTTTATTACCTTGCAACTTATTAAAACCGACCAAATCATAATATGAAACCTGAATTCCAAAACCAAGTAATCCTTATAACAGGATCTAGTCAGGGTATTGGTAAATCATTAGCTATACATTTAGGCCTCAGGGGTGCAAAGATTGGCCTGAATGGCAGAACTACTGAAAAGCTGAGCAACACATTCAATGAATTAAAGGGATTGAACATCGATTGTATGATGGTTCCCGGCGACGTGACTGATTATGCAGTTTGCGAAGAAATGATTAGAATGATTAAGGAAAAATACGGAAAGCTCGACTGTATTGTTGCAAATGGCAGCGTGATGGCTGAAGCCTCTGTAATGGAAATCAAACCGGAGGTATTTAAAACAGTGATCGACAGCCAGATACTAGGAGCTGTATATCCTGTTAAAGCCTCCTTGCAATCTCTTATAGAATCAAAGGGTTACATTCTGATGATTTCCTCCTTATCAGCATTTTATGGCCTGCCCCGTTTCTCATCCTATTCAATGGGGAAAATAGCTCACAAAAATTTTGCCCAAAGCCTTGAGTTTGAAATGGCAAATACAGGAATAAGCATTGGCGTAGCCTATGTGTGCTTCACAAAGAATGAAACCTTTAAACAAATGATTTTGCCTGATGGTAATCTTAGTCCGCTCCCTAAAAGACCGGGTAGGATGCAGCATACGCGTGAAGAAGTAGCAAAAGATCTTGCCAGGATGATACTCAAAAGAAAGAGAAAATATACACTTAGTTTTTACGGCAAGACATATGGATTTATTGCCAGGGTTTTTCCTTTTATCATTAAGATGATATTGAAGAGGAAATTACCTATTTAGTGCTTCAACGGTTTTGGCCAAACCATCCTCCAAACCAGTAATTTTATATCCTAAGTCGTCCTCAGCCCTTTTGGATGAAACTTTCCAGTGATACTTGGCTTTTGCCACCCATTTAGGCGTGATTAATGGTTTAACACCAAGCGTTTTGGCTAAAAACAATTGAAAAACAGCAAATAAATAACTGATAAAAATTGGAATTTGAAACATCCTTCTCCTAATACCAGAAACTTTAGAAAGCAGGATAAAAAAATCTTTATAAGAATAATTCTCACCCCCCAGAATATACGTTCTTCCCTTTTTACCAATATCCATTGCCTGCCTCATCCCTGCAATAACATCTAAAACAAAAACATAATTCCCAATTTTTGCTGCAGGTCCAGGTATAAAACGCCATCCATTCTTGAGATACTTTTTGATCATCAGTGTAACTGATTCTGGTTCACCATGCAGGTATGGCCCGTATACTCTAGTTGGACTAACGATTACAACATCCAAGCCATCAATAACAAAATCCTTTATCCAAGATTCTGATAAAGCTTTAGACCCTTCATATTCATTATTGAAATCAATTTTCCTTACAAAGTTTTCATCAATCATTTCATCAAAAGAAGGGCCGTAGACACCTCCAGTTGAAACAACAACAACTCGTTTAACCCCAGTTTCCCGAGCAACACATAAAACTAAATTTGTTCCTCTTACATTTATTTCATAAAACAATCCTGGATTTCGTGCCCAAACCTTAGCATAGGCAGCCAGATGAAACACATAATCACAGTCCTTCATTGCCTTACGAAGAGCACTCCTATCCATC
>CAYUNU010000274.1:0-5379 GCA_964446195.1 uncultured Porphyromonadaceae bacterium
GCCTACTATCACTGCGATTCAGAGCATGTGAGATAACCTCAGCTGAGTCACCACCCTCTAAGAACCCCGATCAGAAACGGTCGGGGTTTTTTGCTTATCAGCGCCTCTCTATTCCATGTCAGTCCTGCCTTTCAGGTATTCTACAGTTAAATAGCTATGGCTGGTTGAATGTGCTGATGAGCAAGGGGTAAGGAGCACTGATAGCAAACAGTCAATTCATGGATCATTAGGATCAAAATAGGAGTAAAGTGAACGCAACCACTATTGACTTTTTATCATCTTCTATTATAGAAATATGGGCAGATGAACTATAGATACCTTTTCAGTATTGTCTTCATTTTTCTTGTGACTTGCTGTGAGAAAGAAACCCCTCACAAAGTGCTTTCTGTAGGTCAAATCACTTACGGTGATTGCAAACCAGCAACAAAAAAATCAGGTGATTCCGAGTACATAGAATATGAAACAGTTGACGGTGTTTATTTGCAAATGAATCATGTCAATGCTTGGTTTAATTGTGAACCGGGCAAGATATTTGTTTCTGCCGAATTGAATAATGATATTATTGCTGTTGATGAATATGAAGAAACAGCTTTAGCAAATTGCATTTGTGCATATGATTTATCTTATCGGATCGGACCGCTGAATTATGGCAAATACCTATTCAAGATATTGAGAGGGGGCTGCATATATGCTGAGTTTTCAATTAATTTCAATTCCGATGCAAACGGAGTATTTATAATAGAATAGATTCTTTTTCCAAAATGAGAGTATGTCAAAATAGTCCATTAATAGTGACTTTGATGTTTATATTTTGTCTCTGCTCTTGTGAAAAATCTGAATCAGATGATCGGGACCTCTTCCCTAATACTATGCCAATAGATAATGAACTTCTTGGTGAGTGGCATAGACATCTTTCTATGAGAGACGATCATAACGCAATAACTATTTATACTGACTCATTAGAGTTCAATACTACCAATTTTGGAAGTATCAACCATTATAAATTCCGCGATCTATGGTTCAGTGATACATTTTATTTTTATACAATAGACAATACCACTTTTTTGAATTATGATGATCGAAATGAAAAATGGAATTATTCAATCCGAAACGATAGTTTATTTGTTTCTGGAACTTTTCCCTACATTAGGTAAAAGAAAACTTGATTATTATAATGATTTCTCTGCTTGGTATAAATGAAACTTTGGAGTCATCCTAATCCCCAAATTATGAAGCTCCTAAGAGTTTTTGTGGTCATTGTGCTGATACTGATAACTTATACTGAATCTTACTCTCAAAGCAGGTATAACTTTCATATAGGACCTTCATTTCCGTTGTCTAAGATTGATTTGTATGGATTTGGTTTTAATGAATATGAAGTTTATTCATCTGCACGTACAGGTATTAATATAGGTTTCCAATATTCCTATCAAATTGCTAATAGTGGTATTGGGTTATTTGCCGGTATTGACTTCTTATACAATGGTGTTATTAAGGAATACAAGGATTCCGTAGAACACTACCTAACAATAATTGGATATGAATCAATAGAATTTCCAAAGTACTATAATATACCAATTTCAACTGGCATTGAATATGTAATGAAAACTGGAGGCAAGCTCTCTCTATTCAGCAACATAGGTATAACGTATAACTTCTTTAAAGCCTCAGATCAAATTCGAGATGATCTTGTCAATGAAACAGATTGGTCTAATAGTCTTGGATTCAGAGCGGCATTGGGAGTTCTATTTAAACAAAAGGCATCGATCAGTATAGATTATTTGGGTTTGGGTGAGCATGAAATTAAATCCAGATTGGTAAGTAGTGGTTCAGGTGAAATGGAATATGATACAAAAACAACTATCAATATGCTTACACTTACTTTTGGCTGGAATTTTTGATATGAAATTGAACAACATAATAGTTCTCATTGGTCTTTTAGTATTCATAAGTTGCGAAAAAGCAGAGAATATTGAAAGACCGATACCGGATGGAACTTACACAGGAACATTCCAACGAAAATGCGTTTGGGTGGATTCAACAGGCATATCACACATTTCAATGACATTTTCATCGAATAATTGGAGTGGAACCAGTGAATATGTGAAGTACCCGGCTCTGCGTTATGGTACATATTCGATTGTCGGAGACACAATAATTTTCTATTCTGGAGGTGCGTTTTCTTGTGATTTTGATTGGAGCTTAATTCTACAAGGGAAATACTTATTGAAGCAAACGGAAGATGTAATTTCATTCACAAAAGATTATCGTTCAGCAACAAGTGATACATATGTTGATCAGTACAGATTAACAAAACAAGAATAACAAGTTACTATCACTGCTATTCAAAGCATGTAAAATGGTGAAATTTATTACTCAAATCTGCCCCCAATAATCATGAAGTCAATATTCACAATAATGCTTTTCGCTGTAACACTAATTCTATTAGTGACCGAGTGCGATAAGATTAGCCTGAAAGACCCCATTGAGATTTCTGATAAGTCCTTCTTAGATGCTCTTATTGAGGAAGGGGTAGATTCCAATGGAGATAGTCTAATTAGCTATAAAGAAGCCGAAAGAATTAGAGTTCTCAAATTTACCTCCAATGGAATTACGGATTTGAAGGGAATTGAGTTCTTCGTCAATCTAGATACATTAGTTTGCAGGGGGATCAGATTAGTTCAGCTTGATGTTTCTATGAATATCAACTTGAGGTATTTGGATTGCAGTCACAACAGTTTATCACATCTTGATGTTTCAAGTAATCCAATGCTCAAATATCTAGAGTGTAGTCGCAACGAACTGATCCATCTTGATGTTTCGAAAAACTCTTTACTGGAGATTTTGTATTGCGATGTTAACCAACTAACTAATCTGGATCTTTCAAATAATCCTGAATTACTCCATCTTCAGTGCGAGGATAATCCTATATCACATCTGGATATTTCTCACAACATTGCCTTAAGCTATTTACAATGCAAAGCCAACCTCCTAAGCAGTCTGGATGTCTCAAATAACACTAAACTAATTACTCTTGAATGTGGCGCCAATTCAATAAACAGTCTTGATGTTTCCAATAACCCTGCATTAACTAGATTGAGATGTGAGCAAAATCAGCTAACCACGCTGCTGCTTTCAAACAATACAGAATTGAACACGCTAATTTGTGAAAATAATCAAATTACCCAGTTGGACCTATCCAATAATGTTAAACTATCGGGTTTGTTATGCGGTGATAACCTTATAAGCGATCTCAATATTTCTAATAATACCAGTTTGAATGATCTATTATGTGAAAATAACCAATTGACCAGCCTTGACTTATCAAACCATACCCAGCTTGATTGGCTTATTTGTGGAGGCAATCAGATAGCCAGCATAGATGTATCAAAAAGCACAATGCTCGGTGTATTTTATTGTGAAGGAAACCTATTGACCCAATTAGATGTATCTAATAATACTGGATTAGATTATTTGAGATGCAGCAATAACCAGTTGTCCTGTCTAGATATTTCAAACAATCCTTCGTTAGAGGGAATTGGTATCTCAGAGATGGGGAGTTTATATGAAGTATGTGTATGGGAAATGCCTTTTCCCCCAGAGCGTGTTACCATTGATACAACAGGCAGCCCCAATGTCTTTTTCACCACCGAGTGCAGTCAATAAGTACTTTAAGCAAATCCAAGCTCCTATCATGGTAATGGTACTGTCATTGAAAGAAGCTGAGGCTTTTTAGCTCTATCATTGCCTCAAGCTCTTGTAGCCTCACATAACGCTCAAAACTGGACAATGATTTGTGCCCCGTTACCTTCATGACCACATAAGGGGAGACGCCCCTCAAAACAAGATTTGTGGCAAGGCTTCTTCTGGCGGTGTGGGTTGTTACCAATTCGTGCTTTTCGCTTGTGTTTATCTCCCTGATACCTCCTTTGGTGATCCGTTTTTCCACATGGTCATTAATATTGGCTCTCATGGCAACTACCTTGATATACTCATTCATTTTCTGGTTGGAGGGCTTATGAGGTAGCTCGCCCTTATACTTGTTCAAGATTGTACTGACCACTGGATGTATAGGTATTGTACTAATCTCACCAGTTTTGCTGCTCCTGATCGTTAGAACACCGTTCACAACCTTGTCATTACTCACCCTGTCCCAATCATCAAAGCGAAGCCCAGTGTACGCTCCAATAAGGAAATAGTCTCGGGCTTTCTCCAAGTATCCTATCAACTTCAGTTCATACATTTTGTTTAGCTCTTCTTCACTCAGGAAGATTGTATCGGCACTTTCCATCTTTTTCTTGAAGTGCCTGAACTTCTCATTCGAGTGCAGACCTGCGACAAAAGCACTTTGCATAACTGCTTTAATGAGTTTCCATTGGGTTGCAATGGTATTTGTGGCAAGGTTCTTTGATATCAGATATTTTGAGAATGCTTCATAGAATTTCATGTCTATTTTATCGAAGGGTACTGATGAGGACTTGAAGTATTCAGTAAGTCGGTTGTAACAAGTCCTGTAGGCTTTGTAGTTGGATTGCTTTCGCTCCTTGATCTTATGGAGATACGAATCGAAATAGGTTAGAAAGTCAAGCTCTTTTACCTCTTTTCCATTAGCAGGGGAGAGGATGGAAATGAAGAGTTTTTTAAACTCCGCTAAATTGCTTTTAGCTACTTCGGGTTGTAAGGAAAGAGCCCGTGTAAGCGCTCCCTCATATCTAACCAGTTCATTTATAATCTTATAGCCGTTATATGTTGCTTCAGGATTCTTAGGGCGTGATTTTGAATTGTTCCAATTCGACTCTTCAAGCTTCATTTTAGTGGTGATTTTGAAGCAGTTTTTCCGGTCAATCCAGTGGTATAAGTATATGAATCCGTTTTTCTGAAGCTTGAAAGTTGCCATTTTACCTCCTTTTTAAGTTATTGATTACCAATATATGACAAAGGATTTGGTAGGCAAAGACCTCGGACAAATTGTCAGATTTGGTAGGCAGGCAAATTTTGGTAGGCAATTTGGTAGGCAGATTTCGAGAATAACCCACATTTCCGATGCTCATCAGCACATTCAACCAGCCATAGCTATTTAACTGTAGAATACCTGAAAGGCAGGACTGACATGGAATAGAGAGGCACTTATAAGCAAAAAACCCCGAACGTTTCCGATCGAGGTTCTTAGAGGGTGGTGACTCAGCTGAGGTTCGAACTCAGGACCCCATCCTTAAAAGGGATGTGCTCTACCAGCTGAGCTACTGAGTCATCCTGTTATCGCTTTAAAAGCGGTTGCAAAGATAACAACAAAATAGTTTCTTCCAAAAAAGATTTTGTTACTTTTTTTGTAATGAATTTCCGGACAGTTCGTCTTCGGTTTAGAAAACAATAATTAAG
>CAYUNU010000275.1:0-5361 GCA_964446195.1 uncultured Porphyromonadaceae bacterium
AATACTTGCGGGCATCAGGAGAGAATTCTTCCCTGGCTATACACATATTTACAACTTGCAGAAAGTGAGTGAGGTATATTCTTGTTTTGGATAATTTATTCTGATAATCTTTATTTTGCCTTACAAGCTGGTTCCATGTAAAATCCTGCTGAGTTTTAGCTGAATTAAGGTTTTGAAACATATTCCTCAATGGATGAATATGTTTTGACGAGTATGCCAATAGATTCATTTCAGTTGTATCAGCCATCTTAATTGCTTCCGACAAGGCATTGAGTCGCGACACATCTGTTTTTGGTAGTCTTCGGTAAGGCACTGCACGGATTTTGTTGAAACGCTATAAAAATACTAACTTTTCAAGTACCTTCGTTGTTTATTCGTTGTACTTTAATAATTCTAAAATATGTTTGAAGCATCAGTTTATAAAAACAGACGAAATCGTCTGATGGACCGCCTCGGTTCCGGTATTGCGCTTTTTCTTGGAAATGTTGACTCTGCCTTTAATTATCCTGCTAATCCTTACCATTTCAGGCAGGATAGTGATTTCTTATATTTCTTTGGTCTGGATCATCCAGGTATGGCTGGCATTGTAGATGCAGACACTGGTGAGAATTGGATTTTCGCTAATGATGTTGATATTGACGATATCATCTGGATGGGTAATCAGCCCAGTGTTATTGAACGGGCAGCTGAGGTTGGAGTAACTAAAACAGCTCCATATGCAAAGCTGGCAGCCTATATCAATGATGCCTTATCAAAGGGTAGAAAAATTCATTATCTCCCTACTTACAGGGGCGAGAATGTTGTGGAATTGTCGGAATTGCTGGATATCAAACCCGCTAAGGTTAAGCCTGGAGCCAGCTTACAGCTTATACAGGCTGTGGTTGCTCAACGGTCGATTAAAGATGCCGGTGAGATTGCAGAGATAGAGAAGGCTGTTGACACAGCTTATCTCATGCATACCACAGCTATGAAGATGGCTATGCCCGGGGTAGTAGAGCAAGAGATTGCGGGAACCATAGAAGGTATTGCCCTTGCTCATGGCGGACCTGTCTCCTTCCCCATCATTCTTAGCATGGATGGGCAAACGCTGCATAATCACAATCATGGGAACAAACTGAAGTTGGGACGTATGATGGTTACAGATGCAGGTGCCGAAACAGGCATGCATTATGCTTCTGATATTACCAGGACTGTCCCTGTTGGAGGGGTTTTTAATGACAGGCAAAGGGCAGTATATCAGGTCGTTCTCGATGCTCTGGTAAAAGCTACCGCAACTTTAAAACCAGGTATGCTTTATAGAGATGCTCACCTTCTTGCTGCAGAGGTTATTGCTAGCGGGCTGAAGGATATTGGCTTGATGAAAGGTGATGTTAAGGAGGCCGTTGCCAACGGTGCCCACGCATTATTTTTCCCCCATGGCTTAGGTCATATGATGGGTATGGATGTGCACGACATGGAAGGTCTGGGCGAGAATAATGTCGGTTATGATGATGAAATCAAAAGGTCTGATCAGTTTGGTCTGGCTTTCCTGAGGATGGGACGTCGTTTACAAGAAGGTTTTGTGATGACCGTTGAACCAGGATGTTACTTCATCCCGGCTTTGATCGATCAGTGGAAAGCCGAAGGCACAAATAAGGAATTTATCAATTTTGATATGGCCGAGACCTACAAAGATTTCGGAGGCATCAGGATTGAAGATGATATTCTAATAACTCCTGATGGACACAGACTCCTTGGCCGTCCAATACCAAAGACAGTTAAGGATATTGAAGACACAATGAGCGGAAGTTAAGATAAATAATCGATCATCTTTCTTGATTAAGGTTTCAGGTTCGCAGCCAAAAACTCCCGGTTCAGTCGTGCAATATGATCCAGTGAAACGCCTTTTGGGCACTCAACTTCGCATGCTCCTGTATTAGTACAGTGGCCGAATCCCAGCTCATCCATTTTAGCCACCATGGCTTTTGCTCTACGTACAGCTTCTGGCTTTCCTTGTGGTAATAAGGCCAGTTGTGAAACTTTTGAGGAGACAAAGAGCATGGCCGAAGAGTTTTTGCATGTCGCAACACAGGCACCGCATCCTATGCATGCAGCGCCATCCATTGATTCTTCAGCTTTATGTCTCGGAATGGGGATGGCATTGGCATCTTGTGTGCTACCTGTATTAACGGATATAAACCCACCGGCCTGAAGGATTTTGTCGAAGGCATCCCTTTCAACCATAAGATCCTTGATAACAGGGAAGCCTGCTGCTCTCCAAGGTTCAATAACTATGGTATCACCATCCTTGAACTTCCGCATATGCAGCTGGCAGGTAGTGATTTCAGAATCCGGTCCATGTGCCCTACCATTAATGAAAAGGCTACACATACCACATATACCTTCCCTGCAATCGTGATCAAAGGCAACAGGTTCATTCCCTTCGTTGATCAACTGCTCGTTAAGGGCATCAATCATCTCCAGGAAGGAGCTGTCGGGGCTGATATTAGCGATTTGATAAGTTTCAAATTTTCCTGTGGCGCGGCTATTTTCCTGACGCCATACTTTTAACTTTAGGTCCATAAACTATTTTATTTATAGTTCCTTGTTTTTACTTCAACAAACTCAAATTTCAGATCTTCCTTATGCATTTCAGGAGCCTTGTCTTCTCCTTTATATTCCCAGGCTCCCACAAAAGCAAAATCCTTGTCATCCCTGAGGGCTTCGCCTTCAGGCGTTTTATATTCTTCCCTGAAATGACCGCCGCAGGACTCATTTCTTTGCAATGCATCTCTAGCCATTAAATCACCTATCTCGATGAAATCAGCCAGGCGGTTTGCTTTCTCTAACTCAGGGTTGATCGTATCGGTTTTACCGGGTATTTTAAGATTTTTCCAAAATTCCTCTTTTAAAACCTTGAGCTTTTCGATGGCAGTTTCCAGCCCCTCTTTGGTCCTTCCCATACCAACGTGATCCCACATTATCTTTCCAAGTTCCTTGTGTATAGAATCTACACTTCGGTCACCCTTAATATTCATCAATTTCTCGATATGGTCAAGGGTATTCTTTTTAGCTTCCAGGAATTCGGGTACTTCTTCAGGATTCATTCGTGCAACACCTATCTGGTCGGCCAGATAATTACCTATAGTGAAGGGAGCAACAAAATAGCCATCAGCCAGTCCTTGCATCAGGGCCGAAGCACCGAGGCGGTTTGCTCCATGGTCAGAGAAATTTGCCTCACCCAGAGCAAACAATCCGGGTATGGTTGTTTGCAGCTCATAATCAACCCATAAGCCTCCCATGGTGTAGTGGATGGCAGGGTAGATCATCATTGGTGTCTCGTATGGGTTGTCATCAACAATTTTCTCATACATCTGGAAAAGGTTGCCATATCGTGCTTCAATAGTATCTTTTCCAAGCCTCTCTATTGAATGCTTAAAATCAAGATAAACGGCTTGTCCAGTTCCTACTCCATAACCGGCATCGCATCTCTCTTTTGCTGCACGAGAAGCAACGTCTCTGGGAACGAGATTTCCGAAAGCCGGATACCTTCTTTCCAGGTAGTAATCACGTTTTTCTTCTGGTAACTCGGTTGGTTTAAGTTCGCCTTTCCTGATTTTATCGGCGTCCTCTTTTTCTTTTGGAACCCAGATGCGTCCATCGTTACGCAGTGATTCACTCATCAGGGTTAGCTTCGATTGAGCATCACCGTGAACAGGAATACATGTTGGATGGATCTGCACAAACGCAGGATTGGCAAAAAATGCACCCTTCTTATAAACCTTCCAGGCTGCACTTCCATTCGATCCCATTGCATTGGTCGACAGGAAGAATACATTGCCGTAACCTCCTGTTGCGAGAACAACGGCATGGCCGAAATGTGTGCTAACCTCTCCTGTTACCATATTACGAACAACAATTCCTCTTGCTCTTCCGTCAACAACAACAAGGTCCATCATCTCCGTGCGGGTATATAATTCCACATTACCGGCAGCAATCTGACGGTTAAGCGAACCATATGCTCCTAAAAGTAATTGCTGGCCGGTTTGCCCCCTGGCATAGAAAGTACGGGAGACAAGTGCACCCCCAAAAGACCTGTTATCGAGATATCCCCCATAGTCGCGCGCAAAGGGGACACCCTGAGCAACACATTGGTCGATAATTTTATTGCTAACCTCTGCAAGCCTGTAAACATTGGCTTCACGGGCCCGGTAATCACCACCTTTGATAGTGTCGTAAAACAGCCGGTAAACGCTGTCGCCATCATTCTGGTAGTTTTTTGCAGCATTGATACCGCCTTGAGCAGCAATACTATGGGCTCTGCGTGGACTGTCGGAATAACAAAAGTTTTTAACCTTGAAGCCTAGCTCGCCAAAGGATGCAGCTGCAGCAGCTCCCCCCAGTCCGGTTCCTACAACAATAATATCAAGCTTTCGCTTGTTTGCCGGATTGACCAGGTTTTGTTCAGCCTTATATTTCTCCCACTTCTCTGCAAGCGGGCCGGATGGTACTTTAGAATTTAATTGACTCATAAAATTTAGTTTTGAATGAGATCTTAATGCTTAAAGCATGTCAGCAATTTTAACCCATAAGGGAATTAAAGCAAATCCCCCGGCAATAATTATTGAAAACACCAGGCCTACAATATTTAAGCGCCGACGCCATAGGCTATTGCTCCAACCAAGAGTTTGGAAAGCAGACCATATAGCATGGTACAAGTGAAAACCTAAGGCAATGGCCCCAATAACATAAACAATATCAATCCACCACCAGTTAATAAAGAATGAGGTAACAAGTGCATAGGAATTTTCCATGTGTACTCCGTTGACTGTTACATCTGCCAATAAATCATGACCGGTGAACTTTATCTTCCAGAAAAAATTAGCAATGTGAATGACAAGAAAAGCAAAAACTACAAGGCCTAACACAAACATGTTTCGGGACGACCAAGTAGAACTATGCCACAGGTTTTGTTTATTGTAGCCGGTAGGTCGTGTGTACAAGTTATGTATTGTAAGGATTGTGGCATAAAGGATATGTAAAATGAACCCTATTGCCAGTACTGGCTCAACAATCCTTATGATTGGATTGGATGCCATGAAATGAGCTGCCCTGTTAAATAGCTCCCCTGAGCTGTCGAACAGGATCATAGAGTTTACTGTTAAGTGAACCAGCATAAATACAAGTAAAAACAGGCCGGATAAACTCATCAGAAACTTCTTACCAATAGATGAGGACAGAAACTTTGCCATATTAATAGGTTTGGTTTCTACAAAGTTAAAATTTTAAAAAAGCCAAAAACAGATTAACCGAAATTTATACAGGGTCTAAAGAGGGGCCCAAATTGCTATCTTTGAGGAAAGAAATTATTCCAATGATCAA
>CAYUNU010000276.1:0-5354 GCA_964446195.1 uncultured Porphyromonadaceae bacterium
TGTTAATATGCACGAAGTAATTCACAATTTGCCTTAGTTATTAACAAATACTAGGTATTTATTGCATTTTTTTGATTTTTTTACATCTTGAAAATTTGGTCAGGCCGTCAAAAGGCCTATATTTGTAAGTACTTGCGACTAATATATAACCTTTTAATAATTTAAACTATGAACAAAGCACAACTTATTGACGCTATCGCTAAAGATGCTAATCTCACAAAAGCCGACGCTAAAAGAGCACTGGATGCTTTTATTGATGCAACTACAGGAACACTTAAGTCAGGTGGACGTGTAGCCCTCGTTGGATTTGGCTCATTTGCTGTATCAGAACGTAATGCTCGTACAGGACGTAACCCTCAAACTGGTGCTCCTATAAAAATCAGTGCCAAAAAAGTAGTAAAATTCAAAGCAGGATCTGATCTTTCAGACGCTGTTATGTAGTAGCTGCTTAAAAAATTACAGGGAGTGCCTAGGCACTCCTTTTTTTTTATGAAAAATTTGATTACGCATTTATCTCAGTTCATAAGTCCCTCAAGGCTTGCGACTTTCGAAAAGGTGCTTGCCAAACGCACTCGTTATATCACTGTAGTATTGGAGGATATATACCAATCACAAAATGCAAGTGCTGTTTTAAGGAGCTGCGATTGTTTGGGAGTACAAGATGTTCATGTAATAGAAAACAGAAATCGATTTGATGTTGATCCCGAAGTAGTAATGGGGTCATTTAAGTGGCTGAATATGTACAGGTATAACAAAGAAGAGTATAATACTATTTCTGCCATTGAAAAATTAAGGTCGGATGGATACAGGATCATTGCCACCTCTCCCCACACTGATGACAGAGATCTGGACGACATAGATCTTGAGGGAGGAAAGATGGCACTGCTTTTCGGAACTGAGCTCACAGGGCTTACGGATAATGCTCTGGCTTTAGCGGATGAGTACTTAAAAATCCCGATAGTAGGTTTTACTGAGAGCTTCAACATCTCAGTATCTGCAGCAATTATAATCTATCAACTCAGTCAGAAGTTAAGATCATCAGACATCAACTGGGAACTTAACAAACAAGAGGCGGACTCACTTTTGCTTGAATGGCTAAGAAAAAGCATCAAGAAATCTGATTTGATAGAAAATAAATTCAATAAAACAAAATAATCATTTCGTTATGGAAAGCCTTAAAGACCTGTTTCTCAAGAACCTCGGGCAAACTAGTCGTATTCCCTTTGGCATTGAGGTGGAAAGGGCGCTAGGCTCAAAAATTTTCACTCCTGATGGCCAAGACTACTACGATTTGCTAAGTGGTTTTTCGGTAAACAATATTGGGCATGCTAATCCTAAGGTGATAGCTGCAGTGCAGGAGCAGGCAGCCAAATACATGCACACAATGGTATATGGTGAGTTAGTACAGTCACCCCAGGTTCAATATGCCGGTCTGCTCATCAGCAAGCTCCCTGCGACGCTCAACAAGGTATTTTTCGTCAGCTCCGGTTCAGAAGCTATTGAAGGTGCACTCAAATTAGCGAAAAGGGTAACAGGAAGGACAGAATTGATATCCTTCACCAACTCTTACCATGGAAGCACTCATGGGGCACTTAGCATGATGGGATCAGAGAAATACAAAACATGGTTCCGACCCCTTTTGCCTGATGTAAGAATGCTTGACTTCAATTCATTCGAGCAGCTTGATCAAATATCCGACAGGACGGCAGCTGTTCTTATTGAACCAATACAATCCGAAGCAGGCATAATAGAGCCAAAGGATGGTTTTCTGAAAGCACTTCGACAAAAATGCACAGAAACAGGAGCACAATTGATCTTCGATGAGATCCAGACAGGCTTTGGAAGGACCGGCAAGCTATTTGCGTTAGAGCATTATGATGTTGTTCCTGATATTTTAGCTCTGGCCAAAGCTCTTGGAGGAGGTATGCCACTGGGGGCTTTTATTTCCTCACACGAAACGATGGAGACCCTTTTAATAGATCCGGGGCTGGGACACCTCACAACATTTGGTGGTCACCCAGTCAGCTGTGCAGCAGGCATGGCAGCTCTTAAGATTATCCTTGAAGAAGACCTTATAAATAAAGCTGAAGAGAAAGGGCAGAAATTCAGAAGCCTGATGAAACACTCCTCCATAAAGGAGATTAGAGGTAAAGGACTTTTTATAGCGCTGAAGCTTCAATCTGCAGAACAAAATTTCAGGTTATTCGAGAGAGCAAGAAATCATGGTTTTATAACAGACCTCTTCCTTTTTAACGAAGATTCGTTCAGGATTGCGCCACCACTGATAATTAGTGATGAAGATATTAACGAACTTTCAGACAGGATTCTTAAAGCTTTGGATAACAGTTTGGAAATTACTTGACAGAAAAACGGAGTAGACTCTCACCTTCAATAAAAGCCTCCAGCCTGTCGCCTATTTTAACCGGACCAACTCCTGAGGGGGTCCCTGTAAAGATAAGATCACCTATTTGCAATGAGAAAAACCTTGAGACATAGGATATGAGCTGGTCGAAAGAGAAGATCATATCGCCCGAATTTCCTTTCTGCACCTCAACTCCATTAATCTCCAGCTTGAAAGATATATCCTTTAGATCTTTGAACTTCTCCTTTTCAATAAAGGTCCCCAAAGGGGCAGCCCCGTCGAAAGCCTTTGCCTTTTCCCAAGGCAAACCCTTCTCCTTGGCGATCTTCTGTAAATCTCTGGCAGTAAAATCTATACCTACTCCGATCTGCTCATAATAACGGTGGGCAAACTTTTCCTGAACATTTTTACCGGCCTTAGAAATTTTTAGGACTAGTTCAACTTCATGGTGGATATCATTAGAAAAATCAGGATAAAAGAAGGGTTTATTTCTTTGAATTATGCAGGTAGAAGGCATCATGAATACCACAGGTTCGGAGGGTAAAGGATTGTTCAACTCCTTGGCATGCTCGGCATAATTTCTTCCTATTGCTATTATTTTCATGTATCAAAAATTATTTCGAGCGTATCTCAAGATAAATTCTTGTAATTATTTTTTTTGTGTAAGCAGGAAAATCGCCCTGCATCATCCAGTCATAATAACTAGGCTCCCTTAAAAAAACGCTCTCAACTTTTTTGCCCTTATGCTTACCGAAATTAAAAAGCACATTTTTATCCGTATCAAAAATCAGTCGTCCCACCAGATCGGCAAATTTATCTGAGTTAGACAGCTCAGCCAGAGAATCAATGCTATTACCCAGGTCATCATAACGTTCCACCTGTGCCTTTAGAATTTCCCAGGTTGCCACCACATCGGCCTTAGCAGAATGGGCATTTTCCAGATCTTTGTTACAATAAAACTTATAAGCTCCCGATAAGGTTCGAGGTTCCTGCTTAAAAAATATTACCTGAACATCGACCAGCTTAAGTTTCTTGACATCTATCTCGATACCTGCTCTTTCAAACTCTTCTGCCAGCATCGGCACATCAAAACGATTAGAGTTGTAACCTCCGAGGTCACATCCTTTAATAAACTCATGTATCTGCCGTGCCAAATCCTTAAAAGTTGGTTTGCCTTCAATATCCTGATCAAATATTCCGTGGATAGCAGAACTTTCAGCTGGGATAGGGATTGTTGGATTAATACGAAAAGTTTGATCCTCCTCCTTACCATTAGGATGTATCTTAAGCATAGATATTTCCACTATCCTATCGGTAGCCGGATTTAGTCCTGTTGATTCAATGTCAAAAAAAACAATGGGTTTTGTAAGCTCAATCGTCATAATAAAATGAACCCCCAGAGTTAGCTGAGGGTTCTGTAAAGTTAGTTAAACCAAGTATTAAGAATTTATCATCATCGGCATTAGTAGCATAAGAAGATCTTCATCTTCATTTTCTTTCTCTTTAGGCAATAGTAGCCCTGCCCTGGTTGGATCAGAGAGTTCCAATACTACATCATCTGAATTAATATTTGAAAGTATCTCGATCAGGAAAACAGACTTAAACCCTATTTCCATCTCATCTCCGCCATAGTCACAGCTTAGTTTCTCTACAGCAGAAATAGAATAATCAATATCCTGGGCTGAGATAATCATTTGATTAGCAAGTATTTTCAGCTTAATAAGATTACTTGCCTGGTTTGAAAACACTGATACTCTCTTAAGAACATTATAGAAATCAAGCCTATCGACCGTCAATTTATTCTCGTTATTAGTTGGGATAACGGCCTCATATCCTGGATAGTTACCTTCAACAAGGCGACAAATCAGGGTATAATTACTTAATTTGAATACTGCATTTTTATCGTCGAATCTTATTTCCACATCTTCCTCCTCACGAGTTAGGACATTCTTTAGGAGGTTAGCTGGTTTTTTTGGTAAAATAAAAGATGACTCGCTTGCAGCCTTAGCATCAAAACGTCTATAGCGCACCAGTTTATGGGCATCAGAGCTAACGAAAGTAATACTATCTTCTTTTAGTTCGCAAAAAATACCATTCATAACCGGCCTTAATTCATCATCAGCTGTAGCAAAAAGAGTACGATTAACACCTTTCATAAGCATTTCGGAAGGCAGGACTAATTCTGATACTCTATCTTCCTTGAGTTCAGGTAAACGGGGATAATCCATCGCTGGTTTTCCGACGATACTATATTTACCATTTTCGGAGATGATATCTATTCCAAAACTATCCAGGTCGATCTGGAAGGTAAGGGGTTGCTCCGGAAATTCTTTCAGTGTATCATTTAAAATTCTGGCTGGAATAGCTATATCCCCTTCTCCATCTGCATTCTCAAGACTCATCTTGGTAATCATTGTTGATTCAAGATCTGAAGCAGTGATTGTCAACTCCGTTCCCTTCAGTTGAAAAAGAAAATTTTCAAGAATAGGAAGGATATTTTTTGTGCTTATAACTCTGTTTACGGCCTGCAGATGGCTCAATAAATCAGTACTCGAGGCGATAAATTTCATAAGAATAATATTTAATACTAAACGTCCTTGGTTAGATCAAACCAAAAATATAAAAAACTGATGTATTAAGAGGATGTAGACAGCTTATTTATAAACAATTTTTCATCTTGCTATAGGGAAGAAATAATCAAATTCCTTGAACATAGCCTCAAACACATAAAACTGTATCACAACCCAGGTTTCCTTATCAATCAGGGCATACATACGCTCATTATCCCACTCTAGAGGATTGCCCTCATCATCTAACAGGTCGATAGCCCTCCTTATATGCGCCTCAACAGTTTTTGTATTACCCTTGGTATCGGTAACTTCCAGCACTCTGAAAGGGACAGCACTGCTCAAGGAATCAACAAGATCGGGATCCATAGAATCTTTAAAATACTCGCAAGCGGCTTTTTCAAATTTAGACACATAATATCTTA
>CAYUNU010000277.1:0-5320 GCA_964446195.1 uncultured Porphyromonadaceae bacterium
CATTCTCCATCGAGCAAGGGAAAGAGTGATCGGATTATGCCAGGGACAGAAATATTGAGATTAGTCCGCTGGTACATGGTCTGGGACACGCATCATTCATTCTCAAGCACGATAAGTATAAGTATTTGAGGGATGATCCCAATAGTGATTGGGCCTTCAACCCTCTGGATCCGGAAACATATAAAGTTCAGTTCGATCTGTACCTGGATGCTATAGATGCTACACCTCATGGCAAGTACCTTCATGTGGGTGGAGATGAGGTGCATACAACAGGAAGAGGAAGCGGAAAGAGTAATCTGGAATTACAGCTCATATGGCTGAACAAGGTTAGTAAGTTTGCGGAAGAGCATAATAGAAAACCCATCTTTTGGGATGATATGCCTCTTAAATCGGCAGGCGTTTACAGCGCAATGTTTAATACAAAACTGAAAGACGCGGAAGTGGACAAACTATGGGCTGAAAATGAGCATAAGCTTTTAGAGTTCCTGGATGAGTTTCCAAAAAATTGCATATACATGAGATGGAATTATAGTTCCCCCGAAGCGATCGGCAATTCTAAGGCTATGGAATGGTTTTCCAAACAGGGTTTGCCGACTATGGGAGCCACAGCCGGACAAACAAGATGGGTGTTGATGCCTCAGAACCAAAGTAATATGCAGTGCATAAGAGACTTTGCCGTGCCCTCAATAGAAAATGGCCTGAACGGATTACTTTTAACGCTTTGGGACGATGATTAACCTCATTTTGAACTATATAAAAGAGGAATAGTTGCTTTTTCGGAATACACCTGGGCAGGTGATGTAAGATCCAAAGAAGAGATCAAATCGGCATATAGGCAAAGGGAGTTTTCCTATGAACTGGCTAAGGCAGATTTTGCATTCATTGATCAGCTGGAAAAACCGGTTGGATTCTGGAAAAATGCTCTATTAAAAGGTAATAAGCGGAACTACATAACAAAATCTAAGAATCCACTTGAGGAGGCTGTGATGGACTTGCCCGACAAGAGTCATAAGGGTAGCTGGGCCGAAAAGCATTCTGCTCGTATCGGAGAATCAGCTAATTACAAAAAGGAATGTGATAGCGTGAGTGCTAAGATTGCAGTAATGAAATCATTGGCTAAGAGAAATACTTACACTCTGGATGTTTATGAGCAAGTAAACAATCTTGTGCAGTTCACCAACAAATCGATCTTATTATTAAGGGATTACGACCTGGCTGCAAATCAGGATAAAGAATCTGAAGTTCTATCTCAAATCAAAAAGTTACCCGAAGAATTCCATGCACTAAGAGCTGAATTTGAAAGTGTATATGGCAAAAGCCGGGTATTGACAAAACCGGATAATTATATTCTCGATCAGGATCATCATGTTCATTTAGCCAATCAATCGGTAAATTTCGATTGGCAGTTTTTGGCTGAGATGAAATTTTTGGAGAAATTACAAAAGGAAATAATTAACTAATTCTTACTACATAACATGACAATCCTAAGCAAGTCGAATATCTCAAAAATATTATTCATATCTATTTTTGCTATCACTCTGTCCTTCTCTACCAGCAGCTGTCAGTCGGCCGACGACGACTTTAAAAACCCGCCGCGTGAAGTTGGCGTTCGCTGTTGGTGGTGGTGGCTCAATAGTAATGTGACCATGGAATCCATTACCAAGGATCTTGAAGCGATGCATGATAAAGGTTTTAGCGGTGCAATGATTTTTGATGCCGGAACTGAGCTTGGATGGGGCCCGGATAATCCCGTTCCAAATGGTCCAATGTTTTCGAGTCCCGAATGGATCAAACTATTCGTGCATGCTATTGATGAAGCGGAGAGGTTGGATCTGAAACTTGGTGTGTCAATTCAAAGTGGCTGGAATCTGGGTGGACCAAATGTCACACTTGATAATGCGGCTAAGCAGATTACCTGGTCGGAAATAAGCCTTAAAGGAGGTAAAAAGATTCAACATAAGCTAGCTACCCCAAAGAGTAATCACGATTACTACAGAGACATATGCGTTTTAGCTTTTCCTGATAAAGGCAACACGGGAAGATTACCCATAGGTAATCTATCGGCCAAAACAGGCGCACATGAACTTGGTGGCTCAGCGCCCGACTGTAGGTTTCTATTAAATGACAATCCATCTGTGAAAGGAGAAGAAGACACTAAGTACCTGGATATTATTGATATATCTCAATACATGTCTTCTAATGGAGAGATTAATTGGGAAGCACCGGAAGGTAAGTGGACAATCATGCGCTTTGGCTATACTCCCACCCTGGCCCACGTAAAAACCTCAAGCGATAACTGGAAAGGTCATGTTATCGATTATTTGAGCAAAGAGGTATTCCTGGAATACTGGGAAGAGATAGTTGATCCTATTCTAAAAGCTGCAGGAACAAGGGCAGGAACGGTACTGACACATCTGGAGACCGACAGCTGGGAATGCGGAGGAATGAACTGGAGTCCGGGATTCCCCAAAGACTTCTATGATAGAACAGGATACGATATCATAAAATACCTTCCCGTTGTGGCCGGTAAAATCGTTGATAATCGTGATAAGAGTAACGCTTTTCTTGCTGATCTAAGAAAAACAATTGCAGCCAGTATTTCAGATAATCACTATAGGACCTTTGCTGAACAAGCTGCCAAATATGATATGGGCATTCAACCCGAATCTGCAGGTCCACATGCTGCCCCAATAGATGGGATAACAAATTATTCCCATAGTGATATAGTTATGAGTGAGTTTTGGGTTCCCTCGCCTCACAGACCAAATCCGGAGAACAGATACTTTGTAAAACAAGCCGCATCTGCAGCTCATATTTATGGCAAGCAATTCGTTGGTGCTGAATCATTTACATCCTTAAAAAAACCCGTCTGGAGTGATGTTCTCTGGAGTGATCAAAAACCTAGTTTCGATCATGAAGTTTGTTCGGGTTTAAATATCGTGTTCTTCCACACTTTTACAAACTCACCAAAAGAAATGGGAATCCCCGGTCAGGAATATTTTGCGGGCACACATATTAACCCTCAAGCTAGCTGGTGGGATTACTCCGATGGGTTCATAACTTATCTTAATAGAGTACAACAAGTTGTACAGCAAGGAAAATTCGTTGCCGATGTACTATACTACTATGGTGACCATGTTCCAAATATTGCCAGATATAAGGAAGATGATCCGGCAGGTGTATTACCAGGCTATGATTATGATATAACTAATGAAGAAGTACTTCTACAACTTAAGGTGGTCAATAAAAAAATTGTTGTGCCCGGAGGAATAGAGTATAAAATTCTTGCACTTCCTGATCATGAAGTAATATCCTTGGCTGCATTGAAAAAAGTGAAGGGATTGCTTGATGAAGGTGCAACGGTCCTAGGGCCTAAACCCGAGAGGATGGTTACTCTTGTTGGAGGCGAGGAAGCCCAAATAGAATTCCAGATGCTAAGCGATGAATTATGGGGCCCAAAACCACAGGAAAAAAACAGTAGAAATATAGGACAGGGACAGTTAATTTGGGGATTCACCGCAAATTATTTGTTGAGGAACGTCGGTATTCCGATGGATTTTGAGATTGTGAGCTTTAAAAAACTACCTGAATTAGATTATATCCATTACACAATTGATAATTCAGATGTATATTTTGTTTGTAATCAATCAAATGACACCCAGACTGTTGGCATTAAGTTCAGGGTATCCGGTAAGCAGCCTGAGATATGGGATCCTATAACAGGAGAGAAAAGAGAAGCAGTGACTTTTAAACAGTACCCCAGTCAAACTTCTATTCCTTTGAAATTTGATCCGTATGGTTCCTTATTCGTAGTTTTTAAGGATTCAATTTCTCCTGATGTTCAAGGTACCGAGAAATCTAACTGGCCTGAAATGCAAGCTCTAATGGATATAGAAGGCCCTTGGCATCTTGCTTTTGACACTGCATGGGGAGGCCCGGGATCAATGATAGCTGATGAATTATTCGACTGGTCAACATCATCTGATGAAGGTATCAAATATTACTCCGGCAAGGTTGTGTATACAAATACTTTTGACTTTGAGAATTTTGAAAAATCAAAACGCTACTGGATTGAGCTCAATGAGCTTAAAGATGTTGGGATTGCTTCAATTGAACTCAATGGGAAGGATCTGGGTATTGTATGGACAAAGCCTTTTAGAATGGAAATAACAGAAGCATTAAAATCAGGAGAGAACAGTTTGATTATTACCGTTGTTAACAACTGGCACAACCGTATGATTGGAGATCGTGGAAAGCCTCAGGAAGAGAGGTTTACAATGACCAATATCAATATCCGCGATGATTGGAAATTAGGAAAGTCAGGATTACTTGGACCGGTGAAAATTTTGAGCAATTAAGGCTCGAAACTTATTATATCCTGATTTTATTGTTACCGAGATAACTTTGAGGCAACTTCGTCGATGGCATCAAGAAGGCTATTCTCCTCTTTTGTGTCGTCGCTGAGTTGCCAGAACATAATGCCACCAAGCTTTTTGTCAATGGCATATTGTGTCTTAAGTCTGAGCGACTCGGGATCATCGTATGACATGAAGATGCTGTCTGTAGCATTATATAAATATGGAGCCTTTGCTACCGGATCCCAATACCTGACAAAACCATTTTTACCTTCAAATTCAGACCTTATTCGGGCATAGGAACACCAACCAATATGAATTTCAACGTTTGGCTGATATAAGCCGTTGCCCTCAGGAGACACACCCTTCCATGACCGGCCATAGAAGGCCCCGCCTATAAGTATTTTCTGTGGATCAACTCCCAGGTCAAGCACATAATCAATGATCTTTTCGGTCGACTTCGGATCCAGACTGTATCCCAAAGATCCTATCTCCTCTTTTTTCGACTCGAAGTAATCTAATAAAGGGTATCCCTCAAGATCTTCATGATCAATTCTACCTAAGGCAGTATGATGGGAGGTATAGGTGGAGTTACCCCCAACCTGATCATAAGTCATGACATTCATAAAATCAGCATATTTCATTACCTCGAGAGTCTCAATATGCTCGTAATAGCGTTGCCACCCGGCAGAAGCAAAAGTAAGTATCAGTCCTGGTTTAAACTGATCCATATGTTCTCGCAACGACTTCATCACCAAGGTAAAGCGCTGAGTATCTTCTGGTCTGTGTTTTATTCCGCCTGCTACCAAACCCGGATATTCCCAATCCATATCGATACCATCCAGACCATAATCTTTTATCAGTTTTATAGCACTCTCAGCAAATTTATTTCTCCTACAAAACTCCTATAGTAAAAACCCGTTAATCGTGAGCGTTTTATCCCTTTTTTAGATTTTCTAAGTTGC
>CAYUNU010000278.1:0-3220 GCA_964446195.1 uncultured Porphyromonadaceae bacterium
GACCGTACATAGGTAGAATAAGTCTGGGAAAAATAGAACTGGGAGCTTCTATACAAACTGTCGTAAACCAAACTAGTTTTCCCCGACCCCGACACACCTGTTACGGCCGTTATCTTACCATTAGGGATCCTGATATTTATGTCCTTCAGGTTATTGGTTCTAAGCCCAAGCATCTCAATGTCATTATGTTGATCACCTGACTGTTGAGATCTACTGGATAATATTTGTGGCAAATTTCGCCTTCTGGCATCATTTTTTGCTATAGCCACTGCCATTGGAGTATCCATAGAGCGTTGCTCCAGCGGTGTCCCGGAGAATATTACCTCCCCCCCATTCAGGCCACTTTCCGGACCAAGTTCAAGCACCCAATCAGCAGCAGTCACAAGATCAGGATCATGCTCAACAATAATTAGAGTATGCCCTTTTTTGATCAATTCCTCCAAAGCGTTGAGCAGAACCTGAATGTCTGAAGGATGCAAACCGCTTGCAGGTTCATCCAGAAGATAGACCGTATGTCCTTTTGCGGGCCGAACCAATTCAGTTGCCAATTTTATGCGCTGAGCCTCTCCACCGGATAATGTACCGGATGGTTGACCTAATTTCAAATACCCAAGACCAAGTTTAGATAGCCAATCAAGATATGGATAGATCGTTTTTTCGTTTTTAAAAAAATCCAAAGCTTCATCAACCTCCATCTCAAGTACTTCGAAAATATTTTTGGAATTATAAAGCACTTCTAAGGTCTCCTTAGTAAATCTTTTACCATTACAGGAATCGCAGATTATTTCAACACTACCCAGATAACTAAGACCTATCTCCGAAGCTCCTGCTCCCTTGCATTCGGGGCACCTGCCACCATCAACATTGAAGGAGAACCGTGATTTATCCCACCCTCTTCTTTTCACTTCAGGCTGCCTGCCAAACAAATCCCTAATTTTATCAAAGAGTTTTGTGTAGGTAGCCGGATTGCTTCTTGAGTTCCTCCCTATTGGCTTCTGATCAATTTTTATCACCTTTTCTATAATCCCGGTGAAAGACAAAGATGAGTTTGAATTATGCGGCTTTACTCCTGATAATAAAGGCAGTAAAACACCAGACAGCAAGGAGGTTTTTCCCGCTCCTGACACACCACATATAATATTCAGGCCATGAGCAAGAAATCTCACGGAATCAGATTTTAAATTGTTTACATCCGGATTATTAACCTCAATCCACACCGGATTTTCAATTTCCTTTTTATCCCGGTAAATAGTTGAAGAGCCATTTAAATAGGTCCATGAAGAGCTTTTCAAAAAGCCCTTATGATCCTTCAGATCACTATGATCCCCGGCAAATATTAATTCACCCCCCTTATAGCCTGCCTTAGGTCCCAGCTCAATCCAGTAGTCGGCAAAATCGAATCCAATATTCTTATGATCAATAACAATCATTGTGTTACCGAGATCACTGACCTCACGCATAAGGCTCAAGAGCTTTTCATGATCGCGAGGATGCAGTCCAACTGTAGGCTCATCAAGAGTATAAACCAGGCCTGTTAACACTCTCTGAATAAGAGTTGATAATCGCAGTCGCTTTATCTCACCGGAAGAAAGTAATGTACTATCCCTATCAAGCGTAAGATAATCTATACCCAACCGGTGAATAATCGAAGTTCTTTCCAGGATAGTGGCTATAATCCTATCTTCTCCTTCTGCTAAGGTTACATGACTTTTTATTTCATTAAAGTAACCCCTGAGCTCATTAATTGATAGAGCAGCCCAATCGGCAATATCCCTGCCCTGCCATTTATATGAAAGACTGGTATCACTAAGCCTCTTACCCTTGCACTTACAGCACTTTCTGGATCTTGTGTACTTGAGAATATTCTTGTTTCTATCGCGCTTTAAGATCTCCTCCATTATGGGTATCATACCCCGGTAGTACCCCTCTTCTCTGGGTTTAGCCGTTATACCCGACCATTTCATGCGGGATTCCAAAGGGTGCTTTCCAAAAGGAATTTTTATCTTATTACTCCCGTAAAGGATAACCTCTTTATCCTGATGTTTAAGATCTTGCCATGGAATGCCCAGATCAAAACCTTCTGCCTGACAAACCTTATCCAATACCTCTAATGTGACCTGAGAATAAATAACATATCCTGTGGGGGTTGTCAAACTTAATGCTCCATCTTTGATCGACTTCCCCGGATCCTGGATGAAAGTTTCAGAATCGATGTATTCCTCAATACCCAAACCATTGCAAGCTTGACAAGCTCCTTCAATCTGGTTAAAAGAAAACCCAGATCTTGATAATTTTTTATCAGGAAACTCTGCAGAGGAAGAATACCGTGCAAATAAAAGTCGCAAGTAATCATACACCTCACTCAGAGTACCTACTGTCGACCTGATATTACTTGATAAAGAAATCTGATCCAAGGCCACAACGGGCGACATACCCTTGATCTCATCTACTTCTGCTTTGCCAAGTTTACCAAAGTGCTGTCGTGCTCTGGAGTTAAGCTGACTAAGAAAAAGGCGTTGCCCTTCATGAGCAATAACATTCTGGACCAATGATGACTTACCTGATCCTGAAACCCCTGTAACCAAAATAAAGCTGTTTCTTGGAATACGAACTGATACAGATTTCAGATTATTTTCCCGGGCACCATTGATTTCAATATAATTCATCCTAATACACCTTTAGCCTTACCCTATCCAGGAAATTATGTGATAAAGAATTCCAAAAGAAATTAATGATGATTATGCTGAAAATTTCCGAATAGAATATTTCAAATATTATTTGCTGAGAGCTTTAAGATCCTCGTAGCCTTTTTTTAATCCTTCAGCTAATTCTGACTTAATATTATTAAAGTAGGCCTTAGAATTAGTCCCATCTTTTGAATCGTATTGGTTAATGCGGGATAAAAGCTCCTCTTCCAAATCAATAATCTCATTGATTATTTGTTCATATCCAGAAAAATCGCGATCGGGATTTTCATCAATACAATCGTAACAATCTGATATCAAATCAAATACTAAAATGTCAATATCTTTTTTTAGGTCCTTCCGGCTAGCCATAATATATCTTATCTTGTGTTAAATGCTTTTCTAAAGTAAGGATTTTTTTACATTCTGAATGAAAAGCAAAATAAAAAATTAAAAGTTATATCTATCAAGAGAAAAAACTTGCAATTAGTACCGTGATTATTAGCTTAATATAGAGTATTTAGCATGAGAAGGGA
>CAYUNU010000278.1:3230-5276 GCA_964446195.1 uncultured Porphyromonadaceae bacterium
GGGAACCTCTTACAGCACATTAATTCACATGGAAAATGAACAATGAAAAGCAAAAAAAAAATTAAAAATTAAATCTATCAAGAGAAAAAACTTGCAATTATTACCTTGACTATTAGCTCAATACAGACTATTTATCCTGAGAAGGTAGGCTATCTTTAAGCTGCTGAGCAAACAGGCGCTCCGGTTCCTGGAAGTCGCCAGGTAATTGTTTAATCACCTTAATGAAATAAACACCATCCATAGTTACCATTACTCTCACCCACAAGGTATAATCATCATCAGGAAGATTAAAAATAATTTCCCGAGCCCTGTTCTTAACAATATTTCCTCCTGCTTTCATAACAGCTCTGTAATAACTTTCGAGAATTTCGATGTATGAAATTCTTTTATCCACTTCACCATCTTCATCCTGAACCTCTATTTTATAGTCCCAATAGGGTCCCATCAAGGACTGCCTGAATGTTTTTTGATCATCAGTAGTATAAGTGAAGGTGTAATGATTAAACTTACTCTGTTCAGCCCTGGTTGCCACTGAGTTAGGCATAAATCCTATTCTCGGAGGTATTTCCACCGGCTCAACAAAATCATCGTATTCAAGTACCTGCTCACTATCAAAAATTACTGTATTAATAAATGCCCGTTCCTTGATCATTTTTATTTTATAAGAGCTATTGGATGAAAGCATAACCTTACCCCACAGATTCCCATTATCGTCGGGAAGGGCAAAATGGATTGAGGAAGTATCCTGGAAAAACAGGGTGCCGCCCTTCTCTTTGATCTGAGCCTCCATAAACTCACCAAATTTTTGCTTCTGCCTGAAAGCAGAATCATAAACATAATTCACTTCCCAATATTGTCCGGTCGATTTTCGTGAATTATCCCCAGGTTTGTCCCTTAAGGTCAAGTAATTAAATGAATTGTATTTAGTAATACTACCTTCCAAGCCCTTATACCCTTTAAGTATTGGAAGATCTGGCACTTTACTTGTTTGGGCACTCAAAGAACCAACAAACACAAAGCATATCCCTAAAACAAATAATTTCTTAATCATATTTCCTTTTATAAATGTCTCTACACAAATTCTATAACTACTCACAATTTTTAGCTGTTCGCTTGTCCCTCTTTCAATATTTTTTTCAACTACTTTTGCTTTCATCAAAATAACGTACACAAGCACAAACGAAGTGCTAAAAATAATATTTCTGATTTTAATATGAGTAAAAAGGAGCTAATAATTACCGATGATGGATCTCACAGCTATTTTGTGCCTGAAGTGGGTGAGAATTATCATTCGAGTTATGGAGCAATTCAAGAGAGTAGGCATATTTTCATTGAAAGTGGTCTTTGCAATATAAATAGAAAAGAGATACGCATTTTTGAAATGGGTTTTGGTAGTGGCTTAAATGCCTTACTAGCTTGGGATTACACACGCTCCAAAAACATAAAACTCGAATATGAATCCATCGAACTATTTCCCATATCGCCTCAGGAAGCCTCTTTAATCAATTACCCCGACAAATTAAATATCAGGAGAGATGATTTTGCAGCTCTTCATGAGTGTGAATGGGACAAGTGGCATGAGATATCATCAGGATTTACTTTTATTAAAAAGCATATAGATCTATTAACTTATATCAAAGGAGATTTGCCCACGAAGGCCTTTGATATGGTTTTTTTCGACGCTTTTAGTCCCGAAGCACAACCAGAGTTATGGAAAACTCCTATATTTAAGTTTCTTTTTGAGGCAATGAATCCAGATGGAATTCTAACGAGCTATTCAGTCAGGGGTGAATTCAGAAGATCATTGCTATCAGTTGGTTTTAGAGTTGAAAAGGTTCCCGGGCCTCCTGGGAAAAGACATATCACAAGAGCTTTTAAATAAATATGTATTTGATATCCTGATGAAAAGTATTCTCAAAATAGCAATAAGCATAATCCTCTTCACCTTGGTCTGTAACAATCAAGCTATCGGGCAGTTAAACAATCATTTGATATTAAAAAAAGGGCCGCGGAATAAAATGCATTTTCTCTCCGGGGATTCAATTA
>CAYUNU010000279.1:0-5274 GCA_964446195.1 uncultured Porphyromonadaceae bacterium
ACTCAAAGTAGTAGAACTGCAACAGGCGATGATTGTCCTTTATGGTTTCATATATCCCCTGGACATTGGTGTCAGGTTGCTCAGGAATTTCTTTAAGTCGATTGATGAGCATCTGTTTTTCCTGCTCAAGTAGCCAGTATGAGCCATTACCTTTTGATATCAGGTTTTCAACGAATCCCAAATTTTGTTCAATATCTATGCGCTCTTCATAAGATTTTAACCTTTCAAGTAATTCCTTGTTGTTTTCTTTAGACCTCTCCTTAAGCTTGAATAATAAATTTTCTTTTGGGATGTCTTTAGTCTCAAACTCAAAGTATTTCTTTATCTGCTCAATGGCCTTAGATACACATTTCTTGTTTCCAAGTCTAAGTATGGGAAATAAAATCTCTTGGTTTCGATATTTACCTAGTACCAACTTCTCCTGAAAACCGACAATTGGAGTATTGTTATTGGAAGAAAGCAAGAGGGTTTTATTATTCGTCAAGCAATTAACAACAATATTTAAGATTGTCTGTGTTTTACCTGTGCCCGGAGGCCCCTGTACATACGTGATCGGAAATTTCAGTGAATTATAGATTGTCCGGAGTTGATCAATATTAACATTCTGGTCGTAAAGAACGATATGAGGTTCCTTTCTATTCTTTCTGTCGAGCAGCGATAAATGCTGAAAAAATGCTTTAAGGGGAGGGAGTAATTCCGCAGTTGAGCCAATAAAACTAATCTCATCGTAAACGCCTGCTATGTCGATCTGCTTGTATCCTAGAACAACGATTTCGGGTCTGGTATTGGGCATTTCACCAGATTTGAAATTCTGAGATAATAAATCAATGGTTTCAGGTTTATTATCCTTGTAGGAAGCTTCAAAAGCAACAGGGCTCATATCCGAAAAATAGGATAGAGAAAACTTAGCATTTTCAATGTAAAAATTGGCATTGAACTGGGTGGAGCTTCCAAGTGCCAATGTTTTCTCAACAGGATCGAAAGTTAGCCTTCGAAACGCTACCACAAACTTGCCCCGGGATGCTATATCAATAGAAAACTCACTCAATGCCAGCTCATATTCATAGTACTTATTATAATTGCTTCGATAAACTTCTTTAATGATATGCTTCTGCTGCACATCTGACAACTTGTAGAGGTTATTTTGGTTAAATTCATTCAGATCCAAATTTGGAATTAAATGCATCTTGTGCAGAAAAGGATCTTGATTTGCCCTATAACACTCCAGATAATAGCTGAGCACCCGATTGTCAAATCGATTAAACTGATATTCCTGTAAACTTTCATCCTCCTCAATCTTTCTGATAAGTTTATCAGAGACATCGTAATGTGAAAACTTTAAGATCTCTGCAGACTGAATGCTAGAAATGAAGATCTTTTTGTTACGTAGAGGCTCATCCTTGGTAACATTGAACATATCAACAATGATTTCATCATTTGCATTGATGTCCAGTATTCTAATCCAGAATGGAGTAACTTCTTCTTTCTTGTTTTTATAAGAAATACTTAGGTATTTGCCTCCTCGAATTGCTTCCCCCAGATATGAGTATATGCGCTTCTCAACCATATATGTTATAGATATTAGTTGTGAGCCCCACCCTGTTGCTATTCAGAGATAAGGATTAAAGGAGGTGTGGGGTTTCGGCTAAATTAGGACTAAATGCTTAGAAATTTAAGATATGGTTATCTTATTTCTATTCAAAAAGGCGAAAAGCTGGAAGCAATGGAGTATCTGTAAAAATCAATTAAGAATTAGCCGGAGGTGTTCTTATGAATGGATGGGGAACCTCTTTTTTTGAAGAATCTACATAAATATGAGCCTCAAATAATTGGCACTAGAATATTATTAGTGCCAATTATTAGACTTGTTTTGAACTAAAACTAATAATCATCGAAACATACAGAATAGGTGCTCATTTGTGCACAGAAAAGCTAGCTTGTGCTAGATTTTTCAGAGCATATTAAATCCTTCTAAACGCTTCTTAAAAATCTTGCACCGTTTTATTCTGTTTTACAATAATTGATTAATCAACAAAAACCACCCTAGTATCAAAATCGAATCGTTTATTCTCCAACAAAGGTTCGAGCAAACTAGACACGACCAGTTCGGCATGAGACTCGGCGCGGATTAAGATTCCAGATTGAAGAGCTTCATTTCTTAGCCTCCTTTTTACCTCAGCCATTCCGGCGTTTATATGTTCCTTATCAACAGAAATAAACCATCCATCTTTCATCTTTACAATATTGTAATTGAAGTCCTCAGAGAGAATTTCCGCTCTTGGTAAATATATAGTTAGCCGTTTTGCCTCCTCAGAAAATCTTAGTTGGAAGTTCTTCTTCAAATTGAATCCAGCTTTGATAGTCGCATTTACCTTGATTTCGAGATCCGCTTTCGAGATCCAGTTTTTGAATAGTATTCTCTTCTTTGGTTTAGAGATGAAATCGGCTTTAAACCTATCTTGAACGGTTGCCAATTCGAAAATTAGCTCTCTAATATGCTCTGTAATTCTTATCTCAGCATCTACATAATCCATTATTAATGCCCGGTTCTTCAACTCCTCTAAGATTGGCATTAACAGATTGGAAAGCAGAGTTTCGCAAAGAAGGGTAGAAGAAACAGTATAGACCGCTCCCACGCCTGAGACGGATAATGCAATACCTGCCACGGTGCATATTCTAGAAGCAAGAACATTGCTAAAAGCATCAATTGAAAGGGATACATTGTAATTGATCAGTAGATTATTTTGAGGTAAATATTCTACCTTCTGGTATTCTTGTCTGAAATCGGTATAAATCTCCCTGGAAAGCTTTGCATACTCGACTTTAAATTCATTTCTCGCTTTAGCTCTATTCTTATACGGAACATTGCGAATATCAAATACGGCATCTAATATCGTAGAATTGATCAAATAAGTATACTCATCGAATTCCTGAATCACTCCATAGTTTTCTGCCCGGGAATTCCTTGTTGCATGTACAGTTTTAACAATGTCCTCATAGGGGAGATCCGGATTGTATTTTCTTTCGAATCTTGATGGGGGGGCCTCAGGCAGGTTTTTTGATACATTTACTGATCCGGAACAAGAGCATAGGAATAATAAAATCAATAGTGTCTGGGTTTTGCATAATCTAAAGTCCATCTTGAGGGTTTTTGAGGGTTAGAATGCTAAATCTCTTAACTTCAGCTACAATGATTGAGTTGAATTTAAGCAATTTGCTTTGATATTCAAATTTTCATGTTGTATCTGGAATACTCGTTCAACCGGCAAACTTCATCCAGGATTGATAGCGAAAAAAACTAAATTTGGGAATCGTAAAATAGAAGATTTTCTGAAAGTCAAATTATTTTTATCATACTTATATTGTTTAATAAAGAGTTATTGGTTTATTAGGTGCAATATTGATATTTCTGATGGCGAATATGAATATTCTATGGATCATTATGGAAGAGCGCTATGTAGAGAATGTCAGCATGGTAAGAGATCAAACTATGGAAAGGATTACCATTCTTCTTATAGTAAGAAAGGCTCTTTTCATAGTAAAAAGGATGCCACTCCTCCTCTAGCAAAAGCCCTTTATAAAAAGCTTAAAAAGTTAAATATTAAATGTGAATTGGAGTATTATGATGGATATAAACATGTTGATTTAGCCATTCCCTGGGCTCGGCTTTACATCGAGGTTGATGGTTATCATCACTATTTTTATGAGAGACAACTTGAGTCTGACTTTTGGAGAGATGAATTTTCTGGAGAAGATGGATTTAAGACACTCAGACTAAACAATGAAGAGGTCGAAGAAGATGTTGAGCGAGTGGCGAAAAAATAGTTAAAAAGGCAAAGAAACGTTATTCCAAGTTACATTGGTGATTGGATCTTTTCCTTTCTGTAATTGGATGCCTAAGTATATCATCGACTGTTTTAAAGCCAATCAGATATTTTCCAAAGAGCTTTTTTAAAATCATTATAGGATTGCATAGCCTGCATTTTGGTTAAAAATGTAGTTATTGTGGAACTATATTGCATTGAAAATTATAGGGTTGTCATTTTTAGGCAATAAAATATATTTATTTTTCATTGCTTCAAATCGTACATCACTTATTTCTATTCATTGGACATCGCTAATTGCGAAAAAATGAACATTGTTATTTCCCACTCACAAGGTACCGGCTGAGCAGAGTGTCAACGGTCAGAAAAAGTCTGCAGGCCCTGGTAGATAAAGAAATGGTCTATGTGCTAAGGGGAAATGAGAAGCCGTCTTATACGGTCTGCGACGTATTCTTACTACGCTGGCTGCAAGCAAGGCTCCAGAAATAATATCAGTCAGGTATATGTGGTATATTTCTAAAATGCACTATATATGATGCATAAAAGAAATAAAAAGTGAATTATTTAGAATTCAAGAATAAGATGTTTGACCTGCGCAGGGAAGATTATTTCCGGGATAAGCGTTTGTTCGCGAAATAAGAATGCAGATGGCATCAATATGTCTGCAAACACATTCAGAACCTGCGGTTTAAAGATATCGAAAGTCTGTTAAACGCTGAAATTTAAGGTGTTATAATGGTATATCTATTTAACTGTCAATCCTTACTACCTTTCAATCCCTAGCCCAGAGACTATAAACAAAGCAATTTTGAAGGTGGTATCCGTACTACTTTTATTATGTCATGGCCGGCAAGATTCAAGGGAGGTCGTGAAATTGATGTACCTGTCATTTCACTGGATGTTCTGCCAACAGTGCTTGAGGCTGTGGGACTCAAACCTTCTCCCAGTGATCGAAGGGAAAAAAGAGGTCTTGCATAAGAATATGTTCTGGAGTGAAGGAGGCGGATCCGGTGAATGGGCTGTCAGGTCAGGTGAGAAACTGTTTCATGTAGAACCTTCCCCGAAGGAAGCAGGAATGCTTGAGCGGATAAATCTTACAATGTCGAAGATGCTTTCGGATATCAATGCCGAAAGTAGGCCCGACACGAAATCTCTTGCAGAAAAAAACAACCTTCAGAAGGAAGACCTGGATAATATCCTTTCAGCCTTGCCGGGTACTCCAGCCAGCGTTATTTTGTAGTTCTGTAATTCTGAGGAGTTGTTCCTGTCCATTGTGTAAATGCTCTTGTAAAGGAATTAGGATAATCATATCCAAGGAGAGAAGAGATTTCTTCACATGAAAAATTGGTTTCTTTAAGGTAATACCTGGCGCGTTGTTCCTTGTACATCAGCATGGATAAACGTTCGAAAAAGTGTGTTAAAACGCAAAAAGACGTTCGAAAAAGTGTGT
>CAYUNU010000280.1:0-5268 GCA_964446195.1 uncultured Porphyromonadaceae bacterium
GTTTTATGTACAAAATTCTAGTCCGGATGCAGAAGATTATTATACCTGGGTTAAGAATCATGGTTCTATGATATGGAATAAATATGCTTCTTCTGCTGCTCACCTTACAAATAAAAAAGTTGTTAGTTGCGAGGCTATGACAAACCTGGGTGGTGTTTTTAAGGCATCCTTGTCATCTATCAAGCAGGCCGACGACATGAATTTTATATCAGGAATTACTCATTCTGTTTTACATGGGTTCAACTACTCACCTCCAGAAGCAGGTTTCCCCGGATGGATAAGGTATGGAACATTTTTCAGTGAGCACAATACCTTATGGCCTTATTTTTCCAAGTGGCTAAGGTATAATGCCAGGGTTTCAACAGTGCTGCAAAATTCAGATCCAGTTGTGGATATAGCCATTCTTGGCCCTGAAGCAGATACCTGGAGCTCAGATGGTTTGAGGAGAGTACCCTTTCATATGGAGCCTTGGTATGTTTACGATTTATGGGAGAGCATTAGTCAGAATGGCAGTTCATGTGATTATATAAATGAAAGAGTAATTCAGAATGCTAAAATGAAAAAGGGGCATCTGTATTATGGGCCAATGGCTTATAAAGCCCTAATACTTGCTGATGTCAGAAGTATAGACTCTAAAACTGCCAAAGCTATACTGAGCTTTGTTAACAGGGGTGGGAAACTGATTTGTATTGGACAGGAACCAATACGATCAAGCTCCTTGAGTGAGATAAATCAGGATGAGATGATTCTTTCGGTATTTGACAAAATAAAAAAGTATCCAGATAATGTGGTTTTTGTTGATGCACCAGCGCCAGGAACAAACTTATTAGAATGGACGGAGGAATTATTCAAGGAGACTGGTTTTTCTCCTGATCTAGAAATAAGATCAAAAGATAAATCTCTCTATCAGATTCATCATAAACATCAGGATAAAGATATATTCTTCATTACCAATACTAATCGTAAAAGAAAGATTAGCAGTGAAATAAGTCTTGACTTGAAAGGAAAAGCTGTTTGGCTGTGGAATCCTGAAAAGGGCAACAGGGAAGAGCTTGCTTGTGATGGTAGTGTATTTAGTATTTCTTTAAAACCTCTTGAAAGCGCTTTCTTAGTTATTCAGTCTGAAGAAAATGGTATTAAGCCAAAAATGGATCATAAATCATCAGGAGAAATTATACCTTTAAAAATTGAAGCTGAGTGGACCGCTATTTTCTACCCTAAGGAAGGAAAATCGTTTACCAGGTCTTTTACGGAATTGGAGGATTTTATTGAGACAGATGACACTTTATTGCAGAATTTTGCCGGTAAAGTTGTGTATTCAACAAGTTTTGAAGCCACTGAAACAAATTTTGATGTTCTGGATCTGGGAGAGGTTAATGATGGAGTAAGCAAGGTTATCCTTAATGGTATGTCACTGGGAGTTAAGTGGTACGGAAAGCATGAATATGAGATTGGCAGTCAGATGAGGCTTGGTCCAAATACTTTGGAAATTGAGTACACCAGTCTCCTCTGGAACTATTGTAGGAGCCTGGATAAAATTGAAACAAATCGATGGATACGAGATAGGGATATGATTTCAAATGGTTTGACTGGTCCCGTGGTATTTAGGTAATTACTATGGGTGTTAAATTCAAGTTTAGTGCTAATGTTGTAGCCTTGTTATTTCTATTATTAACAGGGGGTTCTGTGCTTCATGCTCAGCAATATCCCTGGCGCCATTATACTACGGACAATGGGCTGGTGCAGTCGCAAGTGATGTGCTTATTTGAGGATGTTAACGGCTTTATCTGGATGGGAACGAAGGGGGGAGTGAGCCGCTTTGATGGCGTGAATTTTGATAATTATTATATTAGTAATGGCTTGATTAATAATCAGGTGAAATTTATTACCGGTGATTCACTGGGTACAATCTATTTGTTTTCCACTGGGGGTGTCAATCGTTTTAAGGATGGTGAGTTTTCGAGCTTCGAAGTATCGGGTTTTGACAAAGCGCAGTCGGTGGCTATTGATAGAGGAAACCGTGTTTGGTGTATTTATCAAGTCGATAATGTCCCAAAACTTTTAGTAATAGACAAGGATAGTCTTTGGACCGGCGACTTACTTCAGAGATTTCCTATGCTGAATTATCCGGTGCAAATAGCCTTTGATATAAGTAAAAACCTTATTTGTTTTAAAAATGCTTATAATAATTGGTTGCTGTATGGAGATTCTCTTGTAGAGGGAGGTTTTGACGAGCACCTAATCGATCAGATTGTTGAAGGATCTGTTTCCGAAAAAAATCAAACTTCATTAAGGTTTTCCTATCAAGGAACAGGAAATATACCAGCTGACATTCAATTACCAAAATTTGTAATTGATCACCAGGGTGGGCTGTGGTATGTTGAACCTTCAAATGAGGTTTTGGTCCATCGCGCCGGAGATAAAATTGAAACATTCACAGAGCCCTTTTATTTCTTAAATGCTTTATTGGTTGATAAGTACAACCATATATGGGTTGCTACGGAATATGGAGTATGGAAATTGTTGGACCAAGCTTTTATGGGATATCATATTGATGAAAAGCTGGAATATCCATGGAGAATATTTGAAGACTCAAAGAATAATCTGTTTGTATCTAATTATGGTACTGGCTTGGTTCAATTTTCCGAAGATCAATTATCATTTTGGAAAGGTGACCTTTTCCCAAGGTATTTATATGGAGGAGTTGAAGGTCCGGATCAAAACTTGTATTTTTTTGGCAAAGATGGGTTTTTTAAAAAAGCCGGCGATAGTTTTTATGAGATTTTGGGATTCAGCCCGAACAATAATATAACAATAACCCATGGTGTTTTCAATGATTATGATTCTTCTTTTTATATTATAGTCAATGGAGACAGGCTTTTTCGCTGGCAAGCTCATTCCCTACCGATTAATTTGAGCGATAGTATTGGTTATTTCACTGATATTGACTTTCTACAAGTGGATAAAGTCACTAAGGGTATAATAATTGGCACAAAGGATCGCATAGTAAGGATATACCATGGTAATATTGAAGAAATAGAGATCCAGGGCTTCTCTGATCAGGGAGCAAGAACATGCTGGCAGGATTCCATTGGTATTTATTGGTTTGGAAATGCCAAAGGTATTGGCTGGTTCGATGGAGAGTCATCAGGATTTATTAGCGAGGAACCTTTTCAGAATGGAATTACTTCCATTCTGAAGATTGATTCGTCGAATTTCATTATTGGGACACCCAAAGATCTTATTAAATGGGATTATGGCAAATATCAATTGGATTCAACTATACAGTACAAAGCATACAATGAGTTTAATGGCTACCTGGGAGGTGGTGTAAGAACGGAGGGTATCATCCAGGATCATTCCGGAGCAATTTGGATTTGTGGAGAGAATCAATTGGTGAAATGGGATCCAAATGGTAGCTCGATCCTATCGGATACTTACAACTTATACCTTAGGGATATTCAATGGTTGTCGGATAGCATAAGTTGGATAAGCTGCAGTCATAATTTATCCTACAACAAGTTAGATGTACCTCAGGTATCATTTAAGCACAATAACAACACTATTAGAATAAAACTGGGTTCAATAAATGCCCCGGTTCCGGAGGAAGCGAGTATTGAGTATTTTCTTGAAGGGCACGAGGACGGGTGGAACAGTATTGAGACCATGCAAGAAATAACTTACAGTAAACTCAGTCCGGGTAAATACATATTTCATTATAGATCAGGACTGGTAAATTATACTCCAGATGAACAGACTTTGCTGGTATGGATTCATCCGGCGTTTTATCAAACATGGCTCTTTAGGATAATTGTTCCATTAATTCTATTAACCCTGGTTGTTTTACTAGTATACTCGATAACTTATAGAGTTCAATATAATAAGCGACTGATTGCTCAGCAGAAGCAGGAAAACTCGCAGCTAAAACTGAATGCTATATTGAATCAGATGAATCCTCATTTTTCTCACAATGTTCTAAATTCAATTGGTGCTTTAATATTTTCGAGTCAACCTCAGGAGGTTTATAAGCAACTTACCCGCTTTTCAAAAATGTTGCGCGGCTTATTGAAGGATGAAGGATCTGTAATTATTACACTTGGACAAGAGTTGGATTTCGTTGGTAACTACCTGGAGTTAGAGAAGTTGCGATTTGAAGATCGCTTTGAATATGTATTGCCTGCTTTGGATGATGTGGTAAAGCAGGTACCAATTCCAAAATTATTAATACAAATTCCTGTTGAAAATGCTTTGAAGCATGGTTTGTCATCAATATCCGGAGTAGGTCAGTTAAAAATATCCGTTTACTCAAAAGATCAAGAAACGCAAATTTCTATTGAGGACAATGGGATTGGTGTAGCTGAATCGAAGAGGCGAGGACAAAGAGGCACCGGCCGGGGTTTTGAAATTATGGATTCCTTGATTCGCTTTGCTAATCAGGAGAGGGTAGGCCGATATGAATATGAAGTTGAAGACCTCAGTGAAACGGCATTGGAAAAATCAGGTACGATCGTTAAAATTAATATTGTGACAGAAATATAACTCCAATTTGGCAAGGGTATTTTTAACTATAGGTTTGGTTTAAAAAAATCACTTATGAAAAAGTTTTTACTACTTCTATTTATAGCTTCAATATCATTTTCTTCAGTCAATTATAAGACTGAAAAACGACCTAGTTTTGTTTTGATTGTTGCAGATGATCTTGGCTATGGGGATCTTGGTTTTACAGGCAGTACACAAATAAACACTCCTGATATCGACAGATTGGCGGAATCCGGAATGAGGTTCACCCAGGGATATGTTTCATCTGCTGTTTGCAGTCCTTCGCGTGCTGGCTTTTTAACAGGAAGAAATCAGGTGAGCTTCGGTCATGATAATAACCTTGGTGGCAGTCAGCCAGGCTTTGATCCACAATATCTGGGTTTACCCCTAAGCGAGAGAACCATAGCGGATTATTTGCATGAACTAGGATATGTAAGTGGATTAGTAGGTAAGTGGCATCTGGGTTATGAACCTCAATTTCATCCTTTGAAAAGGGGCTTTGACGAGTTTTGGGGATATACTGGAGGCGGACACGATTATTTTGAGGCCCTGCCAAATGGAAAGGGCTACAAGGTCCCAATCGAATGCTCTTATAAGACACCTCAGGATATAACTTATATAACGGATGATGTGGGAAGAGAATGTGTTGATTTTATAGAAAGACATCAGGATGAACCTTTCTTTTTATTTGCATCATTCAACGCGCCACACACCCCAATGCAGGCTACT
>CAYUNU010000281.1:0-5260 GCA_964446195.1 uncultured Porphyromonadaceae bacterium
CAATCCACCACTGTTTGGGTGTGAGTGTGTTAAGAAGTGTGGGTAATCGGGTTTGCGTGTCGGTGTGAAGTGTGTGTGTGAACAAGGCCGAAAGAATAAAGGCTCAGTCGAAAGGCTGGGCTTTTTTTGTTTAAAATGGGACTTGCAAACTTCTTGCAATCCTTTTCTCTACCGCCTTTAACATAAATAATATCCATTCTTCCCATTGTCCGCTTCTGTTAGTCTGGTTCAGAAGCCTGTAATACTCTTGCTTATTATCAATAATGTAAGAGCTTAAATACAATATCGGAACATCAATCAATTCATTAAGTCCTCCAATAATGCTTTTATTGCAATGAAAACTTCATCAATGATTTTCCTATCTTTGTTTTAGAATGACCAAGAGAGAAACCATATTAAGCAGAGTAAAGCAGATCGTTCTTGATAACGAACCGGATGCTAAGGTCTATCTCTATGGTTCCAGAGCAAAAGGGAAAGCTAGTCAAGAGTCTGATTGGGATTTGTTAATTCTAATCCCCAAGAAACTTATATCTACTGAGGATGAGAAGAAGATTACCTGGCCACTTTATGATTTTGAATTCGAATCGGGTGAAGTTATTAGTCCAATGATTTATTCTGAGCAAGATTGGTTTTCTATATATAGCGTAACACCATTCTTCAAATCTGTCATGAAAGAAGGACAATTATTATGACTGGCTCAAGCTCAGAGGAATATGTTCGTTACAGAATATCCAGAGCTCATGAAACACTGGATGAAATCAATCTGCTTCTCGAAAATAGTTTGTGGAATACAGCGATCAGTCGAATGTATTATGCTTGTTTTTACGCATCGGTGCGTTATTAGTCAAGAATAGCATCAGTACTTCCAGCCATACTGGATTAAGACAGCGGTTTGGGCAAGAATTTGTTAAAACAGGAAAAGTGGAAAAAGAACTTGCGAAACATTTTTCTGAATTATTCGATTAAAGACAAAAAGGAGATTATAACGATTTTATTGATTTCGATGAAGATACCGCAAACAGGTTAAAACAACCCACAATTGACCTGATTAAAGCCATTGAGGAGCTGCTCTAAAAACTTGCTAGGTTTTTTGCCAGGTAAACAGATAAAATAGGATAAAAGATGACAAATCTTGGAAACTATCTCTCCACAGAATGACAAAGGTTACAACACAATTCATCATATTGGAACCCAATACCCTGTACCTCATAATCAGGGAGCCCCAGGTTCAAGCCCAGCTGGGCCCACGAAGGCCCCGCACGTGCCACCACTGTTTGAGTGTGAGTGTGTTAAGAAGTGTGGGAGTGAAGGAATAAAGGTATAAGAGAAGCTCAGTCGGAAGGCTGGGCATTTTGTCAGGCCTAACCCTGACAATAATTTTGTTTTGTCAGGTTATAGCATTACATTTGTAGTTATTAAGTCAGGTTAAAGCCTTACATCATGAAAACCAGAAAACTTCAGATTGAGCATTTGGATAAAAGAATAAAAGCATTTTCTCCATTGTCGAACATGGCTACACCTCCACTCGGCTGGGTAAAAGCTCTACGATCAGCATTAGGCATCTCGTTGCAGCAGATTGCCAATAGGCTCTCTATCACAAAGCAGAGTGTTAAAGAAATTGAATTACGTGAGAAAGAAGGAAGCATTACACTCAATTCGCTAAGAGAAGTAGCAAGATCGCTTGATATGGATTTGGTCTATGCTTTAGTTCCTAAAGATGGCTCATTAAACGCATTAATCGATCGAAAGGCCTATGAAATGGCAAGAGCCATTGTTCAAAGAGCGTCCAATTCGATGAAACTTGAAGATCAGGAGAATTCGGATCAAAGAATTCAGAAGGCCATCCAGGAAAGATTTTCCGAGCTTAAAAACGAAATGCCAAAAACCTTATGGGATTAAGTTTAGAATATATTAATGGTCAGACTCCTATAGATGAAGAAGAGAAGGGCGAATTGTTAATCCCTACAATTGTCAACAGGGGCGAACTTGATGAGTTTGAGCAGAAAAATATCGAAGAAGCTTTTCGGTGGTTGATCGGCAGACGATTTAAAGCTGAAGTGGTGTTTACGGAAGAATTTGTAAGAAAATTGCACAAGCAAATGTACGGGAATGTCTGGGGTTGGGCAGGTCAATTCAGAAAAACGGATAAGAATATCGGAATTGATAAATGGCAAATCCCAGTGGGTCTCAGAACGCTCAATGACGATGCTCAACTTTGGATTGACAAAAAAATATTCCCTGAAGATGAAATCGCAATTCGTTACAAGCACCGTATCGTTTCAATACATTGTTTTCCTAACGGAAATGGAAGGCACAGCCGGTTAATGGCAGACGTCATTATAGAAAAGATCTTTGGCAAGGCACTATTTACTTGGGGTTCAAATAATCTTGTCAGGGATGACAGCTCAAGAAGAGATTATATTAAAGCCATACAGGCTGCTGATGCTGGGGATTTTGAGCCATTGATGAGTTTTGCCAGATCTTGACGTGTTAAAGAGTTGTGGACCATTTCGGCTAGATTAACGAAAACAACTTTACTTTTTTGGGTATTTGTTTTACTATAAAAGGTGCCAACTTATATTACCTGATTCCAAGCGATTAATTTTCCATCAGAAGTTTGTCTGCTTTTCTCACCTCCGTAAACGACAATGGGTTCGTCAGATAAGTTGTCAGATAATCCCTTATAATACTTGATGTTCTTGAAGTAATCTGATGTGAAAGTTCGTCCAGCTTTTATTTCGATTGGAACCAGCTTATCTCCATTATCGATGATGCAATCTATTTCCATCCCCTTATTATCCCTCCAGAAATAGCAATTATTTCGTTTTCCAATATTATAACGATTCTTGATTAATTCAGACAATACATAGTTTTCGAAAAGACCTCCTAATAGATAGTGTGATTTGAGCTGCTCCGCTGATTCCAGATCAAGGAGTGAGCAAGCAAGCCCAGTATCATGAAAATATAATTTGGGTGTTTTAACCAGCCTTTTATTAAAATTTCTATGGTGGGGTTGCAGGAGAAAAATAATGAAGCTCGTCTCCAAAACGGAAAGCCAAGACTTTACGGTATTTACCTTTATTCCTGCATCATTTGACAACGAAGTCAGGTTGATTAACTGTCCGGTGCGACCGGCGAGCAATTTCATAAATCGTACAAAAAGATTCAGGTCTTGGATGTTTTTTAGCAACCTAACATCCCTTTCAATATAGGTCTGGAGATAATTCGGATAAAAGTCGTTTGGATCTATCTGCTGGTCATAAAGTCTGGGATAAAACCCGGTATAGATTTGTTCCTCATAGCTTAAATATGACTTACTTGCCTCTTTAAGCTCGCTTAAACTGAAGGGCAACAGATTTAATATGGCAACTCTTCCTGCCAAAGATTGCGAAATTCTCTCGTTCAAAAGAAAACTCTGTGATCCAGAGATTATAAATTGTCCTGTCAGTCCACTTGAATCTGTTATTGTTTGAATATAAGAGAATAGTTCTGGTACCCGCTGAATTTCATCGATTATCATTCTTTCATTGGAAGCCAGGAAAGTTCTTGGATCTTGAGCTGCATACAATCGAACATCAGGATCTTCAAGTGAAGTATATTCATAATTAGGAAAAACAGATTTTATAAGTGTTGTTTTCCCCGATTGTCTTGGCCCAGTAACTGATACTACCGGGAATTTCCCTGCTAACTGTAACAGTTTGTCTTTAAGAATCCTGTTAATCATAAAGTAAAATTACAAACATCAGTACAATTTTGCAATTGTAATGCAAATTTGTACTGATAAAGTTTAATTCGCTTGTACCTAAAAAACAACTTTCCAGTAACCTCCCCCATTTTTTTTCACGCTATTTTTCAACCTTCATTTTATTATGCGCCCAGTTCCATTTACTTACAAAACACTAGTGGCCCTGGTGGGCCCACGAAGGCCGCCCGCAATCCACCACTGTTTGGGCGTGAGTGTGTTAAGAAGTGTGGGTGTGAAAAAATAAAGGTCAGGGCACTAACCCATTGCCAAATGGTTATCCGCCTTGGTTATGGCTCCGCTGGTCGCTTTTTTTATTATCATCAATAATTTTTCAATAATTTTATTTGCAGTGAAAAACAGCATGACAAGTAAACAACTGAAGAAAATATGTTTTACTTTTAATATGAATGATTTTGTTAAACCTGAAACTTGCCGTCAAGAACGTATTTGAAAAGCAGAATTCCTCCTGGATTAGTATTCTCGGATTGGCAATCGCCTTTGCTTCTTTGTTTTATATATTTTCATACGCCTCTTTTGAGCTAAGCTATGATTCGCAGCATAAAAATGCCAGTCGTATTTATCGGATTAGTGGAGATATTGTCGCTGCTGAGAATACAATGACACATGCTGTGTTGGGGCCCTCAATGGGGCCAGGACTAAAAGATGAATTTCCTGCTGTTGAATCTTTTGTTCGCCTTATTCCATTTCGGAATTCCGTTCTTTTTGAAAAAGAAACAATCCAGTTTTCTGTAGATGAAGCCTACAAAGTTGATTCTACAATATTTGATATATTCAGCTTGGTCTTTAAGTATGGATCTCCCACATCCGCACTCACAAATCCCAACGAAATTGTTATTAATAATAGTCTAAGCAATAAATTCTTTGGCGATCAGAATTCTGTTGGAGAGGTGCTCGAATATGATGGTCAGATATATACAATAGTAGGCGTAGTAGAAGATTCTCCAGTCAATTCTCATCACAAGCTAAACGTCTTATTTTCAATGGACTCGCCTTTTGCCAGAACAGAAGATATATCTCCTGTTCAAGAGTCAGAGTACTATTGGGCACCATCAGCATTTCATTTTATTATGCTAAAACAACATACTGAGATCGAATCAATCACAGATAATTTTGAGCCCTTCTTTGATAAATACATGAGCCCTTTCGGAAAACTGTTAAACGCCGATTTCAATCTAATAGCCATTCCTCTAAAAGACCTGCATTTTTCTCGCCACATGACGTATGATTATCCGAAGGGGAACAAAACTTATGCCTACATACTCATTATGGTTGGCCTCTTTATTTACCTTATTGCCACCATCAACTATTCTAATCTTTTAATATCTCAGACTATTACACAGGCCAAAAATGTGGGTTTGAGAAAAATTATGGGGGCTAATCAGCTGGCTCTTTACTTCCAGTTCTTGCTAAACTCCCTGGTATTAATTTTGTTCTCTATAATTCTGGCCAATATTATTTTTCAAATTAGCCTGCCCTGGTCAAAAGAGCTGACTG
>CAYUNU010000282.1:0-5252 GCA_964446195.1 uncultured Porphyromonadaceae bacterium
ATCCCGTGAATACACGTTATTGGGAATCGACACCATTTCTTTCACTGGATGGGAGAAAATTGTATTTTTCGAGTACCAGGCCGGGAGGATATGGTGGAATGGATATCTGGATTAGCGAATGGCTCCCGGAGGGTAGTTGGTCAAACCCTGTAAATGCCGGACCATCAATTAACACTGCACGTGATGAAATGGCTCCATATGTTCATGGCGATGGGAATAGCATTTATTTTAGTTCATCTGGTTGGGTTGGTATGGGAGGGTTTGATTTGTTTGTATCCAGAAAAGAAAATAACTCCAGATGGATGAGCCCTACAAATCTGGGATACCCAATAAATACCTACGGAGAAGAAATGGGCATTTGTTTTCATAGTAAAAGCAATTTTGCTCTCTTTTCATCAAACCGCGATAGTACGAATGGGCGCGACATTCTTCGATTCTATCTGCCAGATAGCTTGGCACCGAAGAGGGTAGCGATAGTTTCGGGTAAGGTTATTAATGCTGTTACTAAGCGACCTATTTCTGCTATTGTTTTGGTGCAAAATCAGGAGGGAGAATTAATCTCCAGGGTTGAGTCGGATCCACGTACAGGAAGTTATATGATTGGATTACCAGTGGACAAAGATCACCGCTTCGTGGTTAACAGGGAAGGGTTTCTTTTTTATTCTGCCCACCTCCCATCAGATTCGCTTTTGCCAGGTAAATCTTTTAAGCGTGATATTCTTTTAGAACCACTTCGGTTAGGTTCAAAAGTTGTGCTTCGAAATGTGTTTTTCGATACGGATTCATACAAAATAAAAAAAGAATCCTATCCCGAATTATTAGAATTACTTGAGTTACTATCAAAAAATATAAATACCAATATCGAAATCGGAGGGCACACGGATAATACAGGTGATTACCAATACAACATCGATCTTAGTAAGAATAGAGCGGAGTCTGTAAAGCAATTCCTCGTTAGTAAGGGTGTGAGCACTAGTAGACTAACGGTAGCAGGGTATGGCTCCGATCAGCCAATTTCCGATAATGATACAGAGAGTAGCAGGGCCGAAAATCGTCGTACAGAGATCAAGATTACCAGCGCAAAGGTTCCTGAACCTTAATGCTCGTTTAATTCCTTAATTAATCATGATGAAAAAAAACTCTCCCGGAAATAATCCGGGAGAGAGCATAAATGTTATTTTATTTATTCTTTACCGGAAACTTTGGGATTGGAGGAACAGTTTTGTTGTAGCTCTTTAGTTGTTCCATGATAACCTCAATTGCTTTATCCAGCTGCTTGTCGATACCCATGAATTCATCATATGGATCATTATGTACTTCGATATCAGGCTCAACACCATGTCCTTCAATAATAAAGCCGCTTCCATCTGCTGCGTAAGGTCCGTATGATGGTGTTATAATAGAACCTCCATCCATACATGGGATGGAACCACTGTAGCCAACAACACCACCCCAGGTCCTAACACCAATTACTGTACCTATATTATGCTTAAATCTGTATGGGAACAAATCTCCATCAGAAGCAGAATACTGGTCAATCAAAGCAACTTTCGGACCGGCCATTGTCCCAACCGGGTTAACCTGGCCTTCCTTTTGGTTGGTATGCATTGTAGCATAGGTGATTTCTCTTTTTAAGCGCTCGATAATCATTGGAGATACGTTTCCACCACCATTACCCCGGTCGTCAATTATCAATGCTTTCTTTGTTAACTGAGGATAATAGTGCTCGATAAACTCATTCAATCCTGTAACTCCCATGTCGGGGATATGGATATAACCAACCTGACCATCAGTAGCGTCACTAACCTTTTGAGTATTGGCCTGGACAAATTTGTAGTAGTATAAAGACGACTCATCTGCTATTGGTTTAACCAGTATTTTTCTAAGTTCTTTGTCATCAGGAGAACTTGATAGGCCTAGCTCGACCGTATTACCAGCCTGTCCGATAAGCAAACTATATATATCAATAGTGCTTTTGGTGGAGATACCATTAATTGAAATAATATAATCTCCTTCATTAGCATCCACTCCAATTTCAGTCAGAGGTGATCTTAATTGAGTACTCCAGTTGGCTCCTGGTAATATTTCCTTTATTTTAAAGTATCCTGATGGATCCGATTCGATTACCGCCCCTAGTAATCCTGTTTGAATTCTTTTTGGCATGGGGTGCTCACCATTATTAACGTAGGCGTGTCCCACATTCAGTTCGCCTATCATTTCACCAATAATATAGGATAAATCCGTACGATGTTGAACATGAGCGACCAGAGGCTTATATTTCTTGTAAATGGCTTTCCAATCAACGCCGTGCATACCAGGATCATAGAAGAAATCTCTCATCTGTCTCCAGCTCTCATCAAAGATCTGAGCCCATTCAGCTTTTTTATCCAGATCAAGTTGCAATCCTGAGAGGGGAACTGTTTCGCCCATGCTGGCTTTACCTGAAGGGATACCCACAACACTTAGCTTGCTACCCTGTATTAGCATCATTTTTTTACCGTTGCTGCTGATGAGATAATTTAGGTTGCTACCATGATCAGTTTCTTTTTTTGTAGTAAGGTCAAAGCTCTTCAATGACATGCCTCTGCTTCTGGATGAATTATATATGTAAAATATTTTTGAATCCAGGCACTGGATGTTGAAGTAATTGCCGGCGGCCACAGGAAGTCCAATAATTCTATCCTGTATGCCATGAAGATCTACCTTCATTCCGCCTTCTTCCTCTGTTTTTTCATCCTTGTCGTCCTTTTTAGCCTCAGGCTTAATATCCTTTTCGTCACTTGGGAGCTTTACTTCATCATCTGCAAGTCCAAGTGGGTTTTTTGTGTCCTTTGCTAAAGCTATCATGTATAATTTATTCATATCCTGATATGCATGATTCCATTCAGTTTGTGAATATGTTGGAGAGAAAGATCTGGAAGAAGAAAAGGCTAGAAACTTACCATCTCTTGTGAATGAGGGACTACCTGATTGATACCAACTGTCGGTGACAAAAGTTGATTCTCCACTTTCAATACTATATAGACTGATCTGGTTCATTCCCAGCGAAGGGTTAACATAGGCAACCCATTTGCTATCGAACGACCATGTGTAGTCCCCAATTGGTCCTTGTCCGGATTCGTCAACCAAAGTTTTCTTCCCTGATTCGATATCCAGTAGCCAAAGTTTAAACTTCTTATCATGGTAAAGCATCTTTTTGCTATCAGGCGACCAGCTAAAACCAAAAATGTAAGTAGTGGATTTTTTTGTTAATGCTTTTTCGCTACCTGGGTCATCTGATTTTTGCACATAGATTTCAAACTCCCCACTTTTATCAGAGATATAAGCTATATGTTTTCCATCTGGCGACCAGTCTCCTCCGCGGTCATGTGCTCCGGGACTTTGACTTATATTACGGCTTATACCTTCTTTAACGGGAATGTTAAATAACTCACCTCTGGCAGTAACAACCAATCGTTCCCCATCAGGACTCATACTCATGGATGACATTGAACCTGAAACGCTTTTAAGTTCATTTCGTCCGACTACCATGTCGTTTTGGATAAAAATCTCAATCTTTTTGGATTGCTGTGTTTTAAGGTCGAAGCGGTAAATATATCCACCGTTTTCATAAACAATGGCATTTTTGCCCAGAGAAGGAAACTTTATGTCATATTCTTTATAATCGGTAACTTTAGTTGTTTGTTTGCTTTCTGTATCATAGACAAACAAATTCATTGTCCTGTCACGGTCGGATAAGAAATAAATCTTTGATCCAGACCACATTGGGAAAATATCCTGACCAGGATCATCTGTAATGACTTCAGTCTTTTTTGTTTCAAAATCAAATATCCTGATGTCATCTGCCATTCCGCCCTCATAGTATTTCCAGGTTCTAAATTCTCTAAAAACCTTGTTGTAGGCAATTTTTTTACCATCAGCTGAATAACTACAGAAACCGGCTACAGAAAAAGGCAGTTGTTCGGGCAAACCGCCCGCTTTTGATACAGTGAATAAATGTCCTTTAAAGGGATTAAATGTTTGTTTACGAGATCTAAAAATTACAGATTCCCCATCAGGAGTCCACCCCATTACCAGGTTATTGGGACCCATTCTGTCGCCAACATCATCTCTTCCTAAAGTTGCCGTAGTGGTTAGTCTAATGGGCTGTCCACCTTGGGCAGGCATCGTAAAAACTTCAGTATTACCGTCATACTGGCCAGTAAAAGCAATGGTTTTGCCATCAGGAGAAAACTTTGCAAACATCTCAAAACCATCATGAGAGCTTAATCGGCGAGCAAAACCGCCATCTGTAGATGCAGTATATAAATCCCCGGCATAGGTGAAAACTAACTGATTCCCATAAATGGTAGGAAACCTCAATAGGCGGGCTTCATCCTGAGCCTGCAGTGTGGAGTTAAATGCCAGTAAAAGGGCAATCCAAAATATTCCTTTAATCTTCATAATTATTGTTTTTTTGTCTTTGGTTCAAATGTATGGTTTTCTCTTTTTATTTAACTCAATAGCCTGTGATTTACGATGAAAAGATTTTTAAAATAAGGATTTCTTATTGTTATTTTTTGCAGGAAAGCAGGGGAGTAAGAAAAAGACGGCCACAATATACATCTATTTAAAAAAAATAAACCTGATTAATATCAATTTTAGCGAAGTCTTTTTGTGCTGAAGGTTCTGAAAAACAAAGAAGTATAATCAAAATTAGTGATAAAAATCATAAATAAAAAAGACCATTAATTGATCTGTGGATACTACTTTTGCAGGGATTATCAAAACAGTGTATTATGAAGACAACACATATTGAGCATATTGGCATTGCAGTTAAAAATCTGAAGGATGCAGTTGCTTATTATGAATCAGTTTTAGGATTAAAATGTTATGCCGTGGAGGAGGTTGCTGACCAGAAGGTTAGAACTGCCTTTTTTAAAATTGGAGACACCAAGATTGAGCTTTTAGAATCTACAGATGCGGAAGGACCAATTGGTAAATTTATAGAAAAGAAGGGTGAGGGCCTTCATCATTTGGCTTTTGCTGTAGAGAGTATTGAGGAAGCCTTGAAGGAAACTGCAGAAAAGGGAGTCAGGTTAATCGACCAGAATCCAAGGGCAGGTGCTGAGGGTTTGGAGATTGGGTTTTTACACCCAAAATCTACTTTTGGTGTTTTGACTGAATTTTGCGAAAACAAAAATAAATAATCAAATGTCAAGTCAGGAAAAAATTAGGCAGCTGATAGAAAAGCGCGAAGAAGCTAAGATTGG
>CAYUNU010000283.1:0-5221 GCA_964446195.1 uncultured Porphyromonadaceae bacterium
GAATTAATCCTGATGTTTTCTTTAAGAGTATCTTACTGTCAATATCCTTGAAATCAGGAGAGTTATCGGGGAAATGACTGCCAATATCTTTCAATGCAAGCGAACCCAAAAGGGCGTCACAAATTGCGTGAATAAGGGCGTCTCCATCCGAGTGTCCCAGACAACCTTTGTCGAAGGGGATCTCAATGCCGCCAAGAATCAGCTTCCTGTTTGCAGTTAAACGGTGAGAATCATAGCCAAAGCCAACGCGAAACATGGGTGCTAATTATTTCTTGATCCGTCAAAATCAAATAGCAGGCTGAATCGAAGAGTGTTCTGAAGAGGATTGTTTTGATAAAGAGGAACCAGATAGGCGAAATCCAAACCAAAAACGTTTAGACGTAATCCAATACCCATAGTAAAGAATTTCCTATTACCTTTTGTGCTGTGCTCATGAAAATATCCACCCCGGATAGCAAATTGTTTTGCATACCAGTACTCAAGACCAAATGAGTAAACAATCTCGTTTAATTCTTCCTTAAAACCGCCTGGAGCATCATAGAAGGATTGAAAGATTCCAACAGGAGTGGCTACGTTAGGGTCATATCCAAATTTAATTACAGGATCGTTTGCAATGTCCACAGAATCAGAGTAATAAATTGGAGGAGTTGGTACAAGCATCTTACCTAAGTCTACGGTTCCCATCAGACTATTATAGTCGTCAAAATCAATTTTATAGGAAGCGCCAAGCCTCATATTAATCGGGATGAAGTCTTTATCTGAGTCTTTCGAATAGGAGATCTTGTTTCCCAGATTTGAAAAATTTAAGCCCCATGCAAAAGTAGATTCATAATTTCCAGTGAGAAGATCTTCATTTTGATAGTAGAGAGCCAAATCGGCTGCTGCAGCCATACCTGGATTGGATTCAACACCACCTACATACTGACCGCCGGTAAGATTGGAATAGATATATCTAAAAGCCAAAGCTCCACCAAAACGATCCGAAAATCTACGGGCATAAGCAGCATCAACAGCGAACTCATTAGGATTAAATTGCCCACTTGTATTACCAACAATATCAGTAAATATTATATTACCCAAAGAGAAATATAAAAGAGAAAAACCAATATTTTGGTCTTCATCAATTCTCTTATAACCACTGAGGTATGCAAGATTAATATCCGGTATCAACTCACGTAGCCATGGTGTATAAGAAATTGATAAGGCCATGTCTTTCTCTGCAAATGCATACTTAGCCGGGTTCCAATGCATAGAATTAGCATCCGGAGAAGTAGCTACTCCTGCATCTCCCATAGCTCCTCCCCTGGAGTCAGGGGCAATCATCAGGAATGGAACAGATGAGGTGATGGTATTCATTTCACCTGTAATTTCACCTGTAGTAATCTGGCCCTTAGATGGACTGGCAAGCAAGAATAATACTATAATAAGTAAAGAGAGTTTGGATAATCTTGTCATTCTCAATGCTTTTTAAAATCAGCGACAAATATATATAATTAATGCGAGTAAATTCTCTCGTTCTTTTATCAAAACTGTTAATCCCGGTAATTATTGTGAGAAACAGAAAAGACTTATCTTAAAATTACAAGTTTCTGAAATCCTTCTTGAGTTCGGTTGTCGGGCGTGCGAACTCTAACTCTGTAGATATAGGTGCCCCGACCAATGGGATCGCCAAAATCATCCATCCCATCCCAAGATATTGGCCCTACCCTAAAGGAGTCGTTCCCCACATGGGTATTATCGGCAGTTAACATTGAGAAGGATTTTACCAGTCGTCCACTAACAGTGAAAATCTGTATCTGTACATCAAGCAATTTGTTTGCCTGATTATGCTCAAAGTAGAAATCGGTATGTGTGGTAAATGGGTTGGGGTAGTTTAATATGTTTCTTATTTCCAGCCTTTCTGAGCCGATAACCTCAAATTGTATTTCCGACTCGGTGGAATTATTCAATATATCCCATACTTTAAGTTTCATTGTGTGGGTTCCTGCTTCGAGATCCTGAAGTGGATATCTTATGGTTCCTGATTTATAATTATCCAGATCCGACTCATAATAATCATTTAATACAAGGATACTTTGTTTGTTGTCATCAAGAACAGCGGTTACATCGTGCCCGATACCATTTCCTACCGTGTTAATGCCATACTGGTCACTTAATTTGGCCAGAAAAACAGGATTTTCATTGGTGAGGCCACCGAAAACAAAGCTGGTGTCGTTCATAAATAATTTTACATCAGGACCTTGTGTGTCAGAATAAATAGAATCGGCCGATCCACCAATCAAAACCGACATATCTACTCCATTTGCATCTGTTGTCTGATCCGTACCGTAAAAACTAAATCTTCCAGATCCTACATTATAGGCAATATCCTTAGGAACGATAAAAGAGAATTTAAAGTCGCCCTGATTTACACTAACCTTTCCTCTGAAAAGAATATTATCCTGAACAGTAAACTCCATTATTGGTCCACCATCATTAGCGAGATTCGTGAGTACTACCTCCTTATCGAAAATACTTGGAGTTACCACACCATTGAATCTATCTAGTTTATTGCCTTGACGATCAGCAACAAAGCCTTCTACTGAAACCTGGCTTAAAGCCTTGAGAGTATCTCTGTATTCCCCTACCGTCTGTCCGTTAATGCCAGTCATGATTATCCTGTTCTCAGGAAAGTTTAATGTTAGTGCCGGATCGCTTAGCAGAGAGAAATTCAACTTATTAAGTTCTGTTCCCACTGCGTTCTTGGCGAGCAGCATGATGTCACCGAAACGATACTTAGATCCGTCTGGCTTAAGTTTAAAAATATAGTCATACAAAACCTTGTTCAACCTAAAGTTTGGCGATGAATAAACTAATCGGGTTGTTGTGAATAAACCAATACCACCACCATCAGGATTGAGTACGATCCATTCACCTGCTGAAGTTAAATCATGATCATCAAATCGGCTGAATTCACACGTAGCTGTTATGAACAGGGGCAATTTATCGTAGTTGTCCCAGGATTTAATATCGTTTGTTTTTAATATTTCTTCTTTGGCCAGGCCTCTTGCACTACCATGTCCAAGGTAATTCATAATAAGAGCACCTTTCTTGATCCTGTCGTTTATGGCACGATTTACTTCGGGATAACGATCACCAGCCGGGACTGTCACCTGCTGATAGGCATCAAGAAATATCTTGTCAACATTAAAGCTTGGATAATACTGATTTACCTTTTCTGCCAGAGTATTGGCATCCTCCATGTGTCCGTTTCCATCTTCATCGTCGCCAATAAAACATATTAGATTTCTCCAGTCACCATAAGTGATCTGATCCTTATAGTGTTTGACTTTATCTACTATCACACTGGCCTCATAGCTTGTTGATACTGGAAAACGCCCAATACCAATATCCAGCAAGCCGGGTTCGAGATCCTCTCCGTCATCAAGCAATCCAAAGTAATCGTCGGTAACATAGGAGCTTGTAGGGTAAAGAGACTCCTCGGATTGAAATGTCGGAATGTATGTAGGATACTCTTTGTTTATGTTTTTGTTATCATAAGACCCATCTCCGAAGAGTAAAAGATATTTCAGCTTCATATCGGGGCCAGACCGATCATAGAACATCTTCATGAAATCACGTATAGCTGTTGCATCTAAAGCTCCTGATGAAAACTCATTATATATCTGTTGAGGTGAAACAATCATGCTAACCAAGCCGTCATTTTCATTGTGGAAATTTGCCAGATCCTGAGCATGTTCCAAGAGCTCATTGTGAACAATGATTATCATGTCAGGACTTTCCATGCCATGGAGGTTTTGGTTGGCGATAGATCCAAGTCCCTCTTCAAGATAATCAGGAGTGGGGAAATTCCCTGATGAAGGATCAAAAATCACGAACTCCTTAAGCTGATCTGTATTCGTAATGAAGCTTGCAGAGGATCCGCTAATCTTGAGAGGCATTGATTTAACAAATTCCAAATCAGAAACATCCCAGATTTGCACAGGACTACCCCCTGTATTAATTATAAATTGACTCTTTGTGTTTGCACCAATGGATTCTATATCTCTAAAATTGAATTGTTGGCCGTTGAAGATCAAGTTACTTCTGGTGTTTAATACAAGATAATCAAGCCAGCCCTCACCAGCCGGATTATGCCTCTCATAACTGATATCAAGTCGGAAATTATTATTGCTTGGAGTAAAAATAGTTTCAAGCCTTCGTTTGGAAGCAAACAGAGCTTCATAATTGCTGGTGTTTACCCCTGGCATGTTGGTTGTATTGATAATCTTATCTTCCACAACCAGATGGAAACTGCTTTCCGAGCTGGTGTTTGTTGATCGTGACAGAAAGTTTGAAAGCATCTTAACTGGAGACCCGGATTGTCTCCTTGGGAAGTTGAAAGAATATGAATGGTCAAGATGCAGCGAAAAATGAGACCAGCACCATAAACGCCCCGACTTTATCAAATTTACAGAGTCTTTTTCTCTGAACTGATAGTCATCATAGCTGTTGACCTGATAGTCGACGGTGCCATTTATTTCTGCTGCTGAACTGATACGCTTGCCTGATCCAACATCAGTTGTGAGGAAATAAAAGGAATAATCAGAATACTGATTTAAGCTATGGATAAACATCTGGTCTGTGGTGCTGTAAGTCCAGCTTGCAGGCCCCTGGGCATAAAAGAGGAGGTAGTCCCCCGAGTTAAAAGTTCCATCGCTACCTTGATAAATATATACAGGGTTCTCTTTTAAATCATCCTTCTTGGGTAGCCTCGAGTCAAAAGGTAATTGTTTTCCACCATTTCCAAATATCCTTACCGCTGAGGGATTAGAAATACCAATAGATACTAAATCATCATAGCTTATCTTGTGGATACCTGTTTCAGATACTCTGATTTTAAACCATTCACCGGATGCTAGCACAGATTGATTTGCATAGCTTCGATTTCCATTTCCTGATTTTAGCGTACTGCTTTGTGCTATTGCCTTTTTGGGTGCCGGGACAAAGGACAGAAGTCGCTCAAGCTGTCCGGTGCTTTTGTTCCGTCTTATGGGCAGAATCTCGTAACTGAGATAGGTGTTTTTTCGTGAAATCTGCTGACTTACTTCTATTTCAAGGTCATCAGGTATGCTTATTCCACGTATGCTTGATGCCTCGCTAATAGGGATTTCTTCATAAATAGCATCCTTAATTTCAATAGTCCAACTCTCATAACTATTTCCGGAAGGAACTGCCACGA
>CAYUNU010000284.1:0-2916 GCA_964446195.1 uncultured Porphyromonadaceae bacterium
GAAACATCAGGTCAACTTTATAATCCTGCAAAAAAGGAAGTGCCTCCAAGGCGCTTTCAAATTGCCCCTTTAATTCCAAAAAAGGGGTTTTATCGATATAGCCTACTATCTGCTTGAGCGCCAGGGGCTCATCATCTATCGCAATGCATGTGATCATAGTGGAATAGTTAACTTTACATAATAAACATCAGCTAGCTCTTTAATATCTAAAGTATATTTGTCCTTATATATCAGATCTAACCTTCTTCTGGAATTTTCCATTCCAATCCCAGATGATTTATCCTGATTTTCCCTATTCGAAATACTGTTCCTTACCTCAAATACCAAGCTGTCCTCAACAATAGTCATGGCAATAACAATAAATGAATCCTGCTGATAACTAACACCATGCTTGAATGCATTATCCAAGAAAGATGTAAATAATAATGGCGGAATTAACTTATCAGGGATTTGCTCGGGAAGCATCAGATTTATTCTAACCTTTTCAGAGTACCTAAGCTTCATCAAATCAACATAGTTCCTTATAAAATCTGCTTCTTTTTGAATAGGTATCCTTTCTATATCCGATTCATACAATAGATGCCGCATTAATTTGGATAGGCGAATAATGGATTCTTTCGCCTCCTCCGTATCAATATCAATCAAAGAATGGATATTGTTAAGGGTATTCATGAAAAAATGCGGACTAACCTGGTTCCTAAGAAAGGCCAGTTGGCTACCAACATTCTCCGTTTCAAGTTTTGCCTTCCTCCTTTCTGCTTCAGCCAAACTAAATGAGGCCCTCAAACCACTATCAAAACCTATTAATAAAATTGAGAAAATCAGAAAATTAGCATATGGAGGTATTGGTTGCTTCCCTCTCCCATCATTAACTGGTCGCTCAATCGGACCTCTTCCGGGTTGATCAGGGGGAGGCTGTCAAAATTTTTGCTCTGTCTGAGATGGGGGTCTCATTCTTTCAGAATTTCCCGGAAGCAAATATGACCCTAATGTGAAAAGGACAATTAATCCGGCTGCTGAAAGGAAATAAGCTAAACTCTTCTTTTTAAATAGCAAATGAGGTACCAGCACAAAACGATTCAAAAGAAAAATCAAAAAAAGTGGGGCAATTGTTTCCCAAGGCTGAAAAAAATCCCTCCATTCCAGATAATCATCATTTCGAAAAAACACAGGTGCTGCAATAAGAACTACCCAAACAAGAATCAGGAGTGCCGCTTCGTAAAATTTGAGTGTTTTGTTCTTTTCCATTTCTGACTTTAAAGTAAGTAATTTCAGCCTTTATACCCCCTTATGTTAATCAAGAAAACTATTTACTGCATTATTTCTTGCTTGAACATGTGATTTTAAAGATTCAACTGCACTATCAAACTGGGAAGAATAACGCAGGAATGTATAGCCACTCTCCTCAGCATCAGCGTATTCTTTAATTAGTTCGTAATAGGCCGAGTATGTGGAAATCATATCTGCGGGAACAAAAACTTCTTCAATAAACCGACGTAAATATGTCTTATACAAGTCCTGATATTCATCAACAGCTATCAAATAACTGATTAAGGGCCAATCATTACCAACCTCACTTAAGGATAGGCTCAAGGCCCCCCCTTGTTTTCCAGCCTGAAAAGCTTCATTATTATCCCAGGGAATCCAATTTAGCTTACCTTCACTAGGTTTGTTGTACAAATAGTAATTATGATTCATTACGCCATAAGTATCCCAGTTTTGAATAACAGTATTCGCAGCCAGCCATTTCATAAAAACATCAACATTAAACACCAACTCCAATTCTTCTTTCCATGCCTCTGTAGCAGTAGTCCTTTTTGAATCGTTAATGATATCATATAAAGCTTTAACATCAGAATAATCTCCTAAATCTTCATTTGTCTTCTTGTACATCTCATCTTCATCAAATGTTCCCTTTGCAAAAGTAGCTGCCGATCCTTCCGGCTTGTACAGATTTCCTGAGTCATCCCCTACTTGTGTCTCCAAAACACTGTCATCAACCTCCTCAACAAGAGCATACAATCCAAAATATTGCGACCCTGTTCCATTGTCGATATATACAGCGCAAAACGCTGTTTGAGAAGCAATAAGACCAAACTCACGAAACAAATCTGCTCCAACTTTCTCCCTCATAAATGAAGCATCATCGTAGTTATTATTAAGGTTTAATTGCTTAAAACCATAAAACCTTTGATTTTCTAATCCGGGATAGTCATCCTCGAACTCATCGAAATCAAGTTTTAAGGATAGTTTTTTAATGCCCGACTGATAGGCTGAGCGTAAACTGGAATTTCCTTTGTAACGTATGCCTACATTATACCACTCAGTTCCTTCAAATACTAATGAGCAAGGAAACCAATCCGGATCTTCCATGGACTCCTCGACTCCTGGACCCCCGCCACCAGGACCTCCGCCACCGGGACCAAGACCTTTCATTGCATGCGGAGGAGGTCCAAATGAACCAGGCCCCTCAGATAAAGGAGAACCTAAAATAGAGGCCAGATTGGATTGCATTTCAGACCAGATTTCACTGTCAATCTCAATATCCAAACGAAGAACTTTGTTCTGATTAAAGACTACATCATAATTAAGACCTGCACTATTTCCATGTGTCTCCTCAGTCCAATCAGGATAACTTGTAAGATCAGTACTATCCTTATCTTGATTTGTCAAATCATCAATAATATCTCCATCTCGACAAGCACTGAAGAATAAAAACATCAGTCCTAGTATTATTAATAAAGGCTTTTTCATTGTTTTCTTTTTTTAAAATTTTATTTTATAACCCAAGCTTATGATATGATTATTACGAAGCTCATTTTTGTAGTAATCTAACTTATAACTAAGACCTATGTAGTTGTTTTTCTTTACCTTATAGTCAACTCCTAAAGTATATCGCATCTTGTATAATTTATT
>CAYUNU010000284.1:2926-5212 GCA_964446195.1 uncultured Porphyromonadaceae bacterium
ATCCAGCTGCTGAAAAGCTTCTGCTGCTATACCGGGTGTTAGTTTACACGATTTGATGTCATATTTCAACGAGGCCTTATAGCGCAAAAATTCCTTATCTGTAGTTTCATCATCTGCATAATTACTATAAGCAATCCTGATAGACGGGTCGAAACGAAATATCTCCTTCGAAAACACCGCGTTTATGGCAAATCGATGTAGATATTCTGTGCTTTTCGTTTCCCTAGGATTGATAACAAAACGATATGCTGCACCTAAAGAGAAAAAATCGATAGGCTTATATTCAGCCTCTGTCTCCAAAAGATATTTGCCAATAGTAAAATCATCATCCAGCCTCAGCTCAGGGATAAAGCTCAGTTTCAACTTCTTAACAGGCTTAAAACTTGCTTCAAAATTAACCCTCGTTTCATAATCATTTACAATCTCCTGGGCTCGACTCAAACTACTGGTTGCAAAAAAGATAATTAGTATCCAAATCGCTCTGTATGATATTAATAGTTCCTTTTTCATTATCATTTATTTTATATTTTCCTGATGGCTCAACTACTACTTAGCAGTTTCATTTGTGTGATAATATAGAGTAATATGGGCAACATCCTTAAGAAAATCAATCTTTTGAATTTCATATCTGCTTATATTAATTCCTGTTCTTTCTTTTAAATCTGCTAACAGCGCTTCTTCACTTGAGCTATGAATGTTCTCTATCTTCTCATAAATCAACTTCACAGATTCTTCCTGTCTAAGCATCAGTCGCTTTTCAAGTAAGTATAAGCCAATGACTATTACCGAATTAGTAAACATCAATTCAACATAGCTCACCTTCTTATTAGAAAGAGCATTCATAACTGAAATCCCAATAACAACAAAAAGATAAGTCATCTCTTTTATTGGTATAGCATCCGTACGATAACGGATAATCCCAAAAATCGCAAACAAACCCAAAGCAAACCCTAATTCCAACTTAACACTATTCAAGAGGAAGCAAAGAAGAAATATAATTACTCCAACAGCCAGATAACTGAAATAGAAGTCTTTACGTTTGCTGTTTCTTGCGTACATAAACTGCACAACAACAAAAATCAGGATAGTATTAAGCGAGAACCTCACCAGAAGTTCCATAAAATCACTAACATTAATCAATTTTATGCCTAAAAACCTTATTAACTCCGCCTGATTAGCTAATTCCGTAAGTACAGGACTATTAACACTTATCGCGTTAACACTGTCAACCATTGTGATTGGATCTATCATCTTTCTACCGTTTTAATATAGATTTATACCTGTATGGATAGTCTTTTCTATCCTCCTGATTTTTTTCTTAAAGTAATTCCGCTTCAAATAAGGATCCGTTACTGTCCTACCAACACAATATTTACTGAAACCCGCAGCCCTTATTCGTTTTTCACTCAATGCCTTTGCCAGAGGAGAATATTTGGCATTCCCACCTGTCTTTATCTCAACTATTACCAAATCGCTCAATGAAACATTCTTCTCCCGGTATTCATATGCTAAGTTGAGATCTATAGTACAGCGCTCCTTCAAGTTCCTATTCACCAGAGTCATTCTGGAAAAACTATTTAGCAACGACAAACTTAGATCGGCAGTACTATATGGACATGTGCTATTTATAAAATCGGATTCCTGAACATTGAAGTTTGTGCGATCAAAATCTGAAGATATTCTCTTCTTCATTGTCCTACCCTTATTATTCTTGAATTTAATCTCCAGAAAACTTATTCCTGATGAAACATAACTCCTCCTTCTGATTTTGTATCTGTTGAGTGTGCCATTGTGGTGAGCCACGAACATGTGATTCTTTTGTGTATCGAAATATGTTGTGGAATAAGGTAACACCGACTCCCCCTCTATTTCCAATACAAAATAATCAGAACCTACCGAGGCAAGAAGACCGGGCAAATAATCCTTGTGAAACCAATACTTATAATCCATACGGTTCATAAGTTTAACCGCATCCATCTCCTGGAGCTTGATGGTCTCAAAATAGTCTGTTCCGATATTTTCCCTTGCTACCTTATACATGCTGGCAAATATATATGGCAACAATGCTCTGGTAAAAAGTAATCAACGGATGGATGGGATTCATCTACAGAATGGCAAAATACTTCACCAAGTGAAAATAGCACAAAAGAAGGTTGGTCAAATAAGACTAATCCTCACCTTCTTTTTTTTGAGCTTGCTGTTATTGGTTTTTTCTATAAGTTTTTCAGCTATATCAGCATGTACACCAGCATAGGCATAATTTTGTTTGAGTTCAATAACACCTAG
>CAYUNU010000285.1:0-5200 GCA_964446195.1 uncultured Porphyromonadaceae bacterium
GCCAGCCATGCACCAGAAAACGAAACCATTCAATTATTACGAAGAGAATAAGATCGTAGCCGATGAATATGGGATAGTAATGGGTTCATCTCATATCGAACCCATGCTACGGAATAATATTGGAGGTGCAGAATGGGATACAGAATATCCGGGAGAAAGCTGGAATTATATCGCCAATCGAGATCATATATACCGATACTGGGAAAAACGGGTGAAAGAAAACGGACAATATGAAAATATGTATACTCTGGGCAAGCGTGGACAAGACGACCATGCCGGAAGCGATATCAGTGTACCTGTTCTTGAACAAATCTTTAAAGACCAGAGAAACATACTACGGAAAGAAGTGAGTAAGAAAATTACTCAAATCCCTCAGGTACTTATCCCATATACAGAGATATTGGGTTTATATAATCAGGGATTGAAGGTCCCTGATGATGTTATTATTTGCTGGCCGGATGATAATTTCGGGAATATCAGACAGTTGCCCAATGCCGATGAACGGAAGCGATCGGGAGGATCTGGTATTTATTATCATTTCCAATGGCTCAATGGGGCTACTACTGCCTATCCGTGGGTTTGTACTACTCCTCTGGGACTGACTTGGGTGGAGATGAAAAAGGCTTATGACTATGGGGTTGATGAGCTCTGGGTTGTAAATGTTGGAGATATAAAGCCGGCTGAGATAAATATCGAGTACTTCATGCAGATGGCATGGGATATATCTGTATGGGACCACCAAAATTCTGATGAGTTCATTAGCCAGTGGGCCAGTCGGGAATTCGGTCCCGAACTAGCAGATGCAATTGTTGAGATTCTACAAAAGCACTATGAACTGGGATATGCACGCCGACCCGAGAGTCTGGTTATGTGGAACGGCAGAGAACAGAAGCTTACCTGGGAATGGTTTAGTCTCGATAATTATGATGATGAAGCGCAGCGAAGAATTGCTGCCTATGAGAGTTTGATCGAGAAGGTGGATAGAGTATATGATGCCTTGCCTGATAAGGATAAGGATGCTTTTTATCAGACAGTTGTATATAATGTAAAGGGTACAGCTCTTCAGAATATTAAGGTGTTGAATGCACAGAAAAGCAATATCTATGGCAAGCAAAAAAGGTCTAGTGCAGCGAGCTATGCTGCTAAAGCCCAGCAAGCAGAAAATGAGATATATGAGCTCATTAATCATTATAACAGAGAATTGCTTACAGTGGGTAGTAAATGGGATCATATGGCATCCCTTCCCGGACCATGGGGTGGACAATGGCACCAGTGGGACATGCCGCCTTTAAGTTCTTATTCCGGAGAAGGAAGTCCGAACCTTAATTATGTTCTGGAAGAGGGCGATTCCACTCAACTGCCAGCCTTTAGCGTGTTCAATATGGATAGCGCTTTCATCGACCTTTATAATACAGGAAATGGTGCAGTATATTGGTCATCAGAGTCGTCGGATGATTGGATTAAGCTTAGTGAGCCATCAGGAGTAATATACGATGAAAAGAGGGTATGGGTGAATATCGACTGGGATAAAGCGCCAAAAGGGAAGGCCATAAATGGAAATATCAAGATCTTTTGGTCATCCTCTATGAGGGATGAATGGAGTGACTGGGACCTCTTATCTCTTAGGGAGCGTGAGGATTTTAGAAAAGGAATAACCAAGGCCGGGGAGGGAGATAATTCCTTTGATCTGGGTTTATCAATTTTTAATCCTGATGTTAAAACTCATGGCTTCGCAGAGAGTAATGGTTATATCTCGATAGAAGCTGAGCATTTCTATAGAAAAAGCGATAGTGATGCTACATGGGAAGTTGTAAATGGACTTGGAAGATCAGGGAACTCGGTAACTGTTTTTCCTCCAACAGTTTCGAGCATCACTGAAATCGACAAAATCATCACTCATTCGCCAGGATTAGAATATGACATTTATACTTTTACTGAAGGGCAAGCGAAATTGCAGATTAACTGCTCACCATCCAATCCAATAAATGGGGATTATGGCTTGCGACTTGCATACGCATTAGATGATGGAGAACCCAGGATAATCAGCTATGAAAGGGGAAATAAAGATGTAATGTTTAACCTGATGAAACTCCATGGCGATATAGATCTGGAAAAATCAGGAGAACATACATTGAAGATTTGGATGGTTGATCCTGGCCTTATTATCGACAAGATTATTATTGACACAGGAGGTGTAAAAGAGTCCTATCTCGGTCCTCCTGAATCTGGTCGGCAGTAAATAGTCTTTGCAAAGTTTTAGTACATAAACATTATCCCATAGCCCGACGATGTGTTTTAAAATGTAACAAAAGTTAGGGAAGGTCGTCTCTTTGGTACAAAACGTACTGAAATGTTCAAACAACTAATTAATCACAGTCTCAGGGCTTTCCGGAGGCAAAAAGGCTATTTTTTTATTAATACTATTGGCCTGGCAGTAGGCATCGCCTGCTCTATAATTATTATGCTCTTTGTTATGTATGAGTTGAGCTATGATAATTATCACGAGAACAAAAACCAAATTTACCGTGTTCTTCTGAATGGAAATATTGGAGGACAGGAAGTCAATGTTTCTTCTATAGCATCTATCGTTCCACCTACTCTAATGGAGGAGATTCCTGAGGTAGATAACTTTCTTCGGATGAACTCTATGACAGGGACTGTAGTTACCCATGGTGAAAATAGTTTTATTGAGAATTATTTTATTGAAGCAGATTCGACCTTCTTCGATTTTTTCAGCATTCCTATGCTGGCAGGTGATCCGAAAACGGCTCTGGCAGGTCCACGGCAGCTCGTAATTTCTAAATCCACAGCAGAGAAAATATTTGGAGATGAGAATCCTATGAATCAGACTATTCTGGTAGGTAATGATTCGATATACTATACCATTAAAGGAGTGATGGAAGATCTGCCTGCAAATACGCATTTCAAAGCCAGCATTATACGATCCTTTATGACTAATGAGCGATCACGCGATCCGGCCTGGACGAACAATAGTTTTGAAGCCTATATTTTAGTGAATCCTAATTCTGATCCTGCTTCTATTGAGGACGGTATGGCCACGATTATTGAGAAGTATGTCGGAGCTGAGGTTCAACAGTATATGGGAATTACTATTCAGGAGTTTTTTGACCAGGGGAATAAATATAGATTGTATTTACAAGCTTTAAAGAAAATCCATCTGGAGCCAGAGATTGATCAGAGTCTTTGTAGTCCCACAGATCCCAAATACCTTTATATTTTTGGATGTGTGGCACTCCTGATACTGGTAATTGCCAGTATAAACTATATGAACCTTTCTACTGCTCAGTCTTCACGAAGGGCCAGGGAGGTTGGTATAAAAAAAGTGAGTGGTTCAACTAAAGGAATGCTTGTAAGTCAGTTTCTTACGGAGTCGATTATTCTAACAGGAATTGCGCTTGTGATAGCCCTGGTGATTGTTCAACTTTCACTTCCCTATTTCTCCAATCTACTGGGTATAGACCTGATCGTGGATTATTTTGGGAAGGTGTATATAATACCCGGACTAATTCTACTTGCCGTGCTTATTGGGTTTATGTCGGGGATATATCCGGCCTTCTTTATTTCTTCCTTTAAGCCCGTAGCTGTTTTGAAAGGAAGAATTAGAAGCAATTCCAAAAATGGCAGGCTGAGATCAGTATTAGTGGTATTTCAATTCTCAGTTTCTATTGCTTTGATAATTGGAACCATAATTATGTATAATCAGATCAGCTATTTACTTAATAAGGATGTTGGGTTTGACAAAGAGAACCTTATGGTTATTAAGAGGGCTGGAGTTCTTAGGGGGCAGGTAGAAATTTTTAAAGAAGAGGTAAGTAATCTTGCCGGGGTAGAAATAGTTTCGGCATCAACTGCAGTTCCAAACCGTAGTAACAACACAAACGTCTACTGGACGGATGGTAGGGAAGATGGTTTTATAATGGTTACAAACTGGATTGATTATGATTTTTTTGAAACTTACAACATTGAATTAGAGCTAGGTAGGAATTTTAGTGAAGAATTTCCATCTGACCAAAAGGCGTGCATAGTTAATGCTCAGGCCATCGAAGATTATAATTTTGAAGATCCTTTCAATGTGAAATTTAAAGAGGAGCCCGATGCAGATGGAAATCCTGTTTTTCTACCAATAATTGGATCCGTGAAAAACTTTCATTTCGCCTCTTTACATGGTAGCATAAAACCATACATGTTCAGGTTCAAGGAGGATGGGTATTATTTTGGATTCGTAACAATAAGATTAACCCCGACTGCAGGTAAAGAGACTATCAACCAGATTGAGAACATCTGGAAGAGTTTGGCCGGTCATGAGCCTCTTCAGTATTATTTTATGGAAGATGATTTCAAAAGGCTCTATTCTGAGGAGAAACAAAGTGCCAATCTGGCGATAATATTCTCCATTATCACCATCATCATTGCAGCTTTGGGCTTGTTTGGTCTTACTTCCTATACTCTTCAACAGCGCACCAAGGAAATTGGCATACGCAAAACAATGGGTTCAACAACAGGTCAGGTATTTACCCTGATCGCAAAGGATATTTTTGTTCTTCTGGGTATATCAACTTTGATTGCCTGGCCAGTTATCTACTTTGTTATGAAAAACTGGTTAGAGAACTTCTACTACAGGGTGAACATGACTGTATGGCCCTTTATCATTGGTTGCCTGGTTGCGATTGTAATAGCCTTAATAACATTAAGTTATAAAACATTAAAGGCTGCCAGAACTAATCCGGCTGATTCATTGCAGTACGAGTAGGGGATTGTAGAGACAGAGCATGCTCTGTCTCTACTCGTCCCTCAAACTCTCAGCCGGGTTCATGGCTGCTGCTTTTAGGGCATTGATAGTTAGTGTTAAGCCAACGATAAAAGCCGATAGGAGTAATGCTATAATGAATATGCCAACATCAGGATTTATTTTGTAAGCAAAGGCGCTCAACCATTTACGCATAGTGATTAATGTTATTGGTAGTCCAATACAGTTGGCAATAATTATGACGGGAATAAATTCTTTGAGCATCATTTTTACGATATCAATAGATTTTGCGCCATGAACCTTGCGAATGCCTATTTCTTTGTTCTTTCTTCGTGCCACAAATAGAGAGAGACCGAAAAGTCCTAAACAGGATATGAATATTGCCAGAATAGTGAAAAATATTATAACTCTGGATATTGTGGTTTCCTGCTT
>CAYUNU010000286.1:0-1098 GCA_964446195.1 uncultured Porphyromonadaceae bacterium
CTCCCTCAACAATGAGTGATTGAACAGATCTGGCAAACAGGTCTTCCATAATTGAATGAAGGATATTTTCTCCAAATTGAGCTTTTACATATTCAATATTATCCTGATTTGATCTTGATTTTGATGTATATACAAGTGTTGGAATGCTCTTGTCGAATAAATTAATTGACTCTGGTAATCGCAGGTTTTGATCCAGAACAATACGTAGTGGGTCTTCACCCAACCATGATCTAATGTTCAACTTAGGGTTGTCTTTCAAGGCTGTCTCCGTTCCAACCATTATTGCTGCTTCTTCGGATCTCCATTTATGGACGATGCGTCTGCAAAAATCATCCGTAATCCAGTTGGGTTGAATGGAATCGTCCTTCCCTCTATTGATATCTATAAAGCCATCACTTGTTTGGGCCCATTTAAGAATTATGTATGGTCTTTTTTTCTCATGGAAGACATTGAACCGACGATTTAGCTCTCTTGCTTTATTTTCAAGAACCCCAGTCATTACTTCAACGCCATTTTGCCTAAGTCGTTCAATACCTTTTCCTCCTACTAAGGGGTTCGGGTCAAGCTGAGCAATGACTACTTGAGGAATGGCATTTTCGAGGATTAGATTTGTGCATGGAGGAGTTAGTCCTGTATGGTTGCATGGCTCTAAAGTCACAAATAGAGTAGATTCCCTCAAGATTAAGGGGTCCTCGACGGAATTTATGGCATTGACTTCAGCATGAGGCCCTCCATAGTATTGGTGGTAACCCTCCCCGATTATTCTTCCTTCATGTGCAATTACTGCTCCAACCATGGGGTTCGGTGCAACTTTACCTGCCCCCAGATGTGCAAGTTCCAGAGCACGGGTCATATATATTTGATCAGCAATCATTGGCGGGACAAAAGTATCTATTTAGCTTATAAAAAATACTAAAAACCTTACATTTACCCTTTGTTAAATTAATGTTCATCAGTTGTTGTGCTAATCCCCAAGGAGTTCATAAAGAGGAAACAGTTGCCTGTTTATTTCAGAAACAGACTATCTGCTTATTATGATGAGAGGGAGGCAAGAAGCCTGGCAAACTGGGTGATTGAGCATATCACGGGGGAAAGCCC
>CAYUNU010000286.1:1198-5188 GCA_964446195.1 uncultured Porphyromonadaceae bacterium
ATTTGCTGAAAAGGATTATGATGTGATAATTTCAAATCCTCCTTATGTTTTGGAATCTCAAAAACCCTTTTTGGAATCGAGAGTCTCAGAAAAGGAACCTTCTCTGGCACTTTTTGTTCCCGACAATGATCCCCTGTTATTCTATCGGGCAATATCTGAATTTGCCAAAACAAGGCTTAAGCGGGGTGGCAGAGTTTATGTTGAAATTAATGAGCAGTTGGGGAAGGAAACAATGCGGGAATTTGACAAGTGGTTTACTGAGACTGAATTGAGAAAAGATATTAATGGGCGATATAGAATGATAAAGGCAACAAATGGAAAAAAATAAAGCCTTGGCAAAGGCCATGGAATACTGCGCCAAGTCGGAAAAGAGTATAAAGGATACCAAGGTGTACCTGCATTCAATAGGAGCAAAAGAAGATCAAATGGATGATATTATTGATCAGCTTTTAGCGGAAAGTTTTATTGATGAACTTCGTTTTGCTCAGGCATATGTGACTGACAAATACCGTTTTAATTCATGGGGTAAGAAAAAAATCTCACATCAGCTTTCCGCAAAAGGTATTCCATCAAACCTTATTAATGACGCCTTGGATACACTTGATCCTGATGAGTATTACGAGCACCTCAAAGAGCAATTAGAGAAAAAATCAGGATCTATAAAAGGCGGTAGCTATTACGAAAAAAAAGCAAAGCTAACCCGATTTGCAGCCAGTAGAGGCTATGAGATGGATCTGATTTTTGATGCAATTGATGAAATTCTACGGAAATAGATCATTATTCCTAATCTACCTGTGCCATCACAGGACGGGCACAAGGCCCCGTCCGTACATTGTGCCTTATTTCTGGACTTCCCAGCCGAAATCGATGTATTCCCATTCGAAATCGTCGCCGTCGACCTCTATATATAAAAACCCTTCTTCAAGGCCATGTCTTGGTCCTTCCCACCAACCTGAAGATACTGCACCACCTGTGATGAAATGAGTTTTTCCCTGCATGAATAAATCTTCGAGATAATGGAGGTGGCCCTGTAATACCAGTTTCAGATTTTTATCATTGAAGAGAGCGAGAACTTCTTTTGAGTTATTTATAACATCTCCATCATCATTGGGGGTTCTTGCGCCACTTAGCATTTGATTCATTGCTGTAATAAAAGGGATGTGAACGGATATTGCTATCGGTGTATCATCACGAACCTCTGCCAGATCCAACTTGAGCCACTCTATTTGGTCTTCACTGATGCCACCTCGGTAACCCCGTTCATCTGTTTCCATTATGGAATTTAGTGTGATGAAGTGCCATCCTTTATGGTTGAAAGAATAGTAGGGTTTGCCAATGTACCTTCTGTACATTTTGTCACCATAATCGGGATCATCCCTACTTATTTCATCGCGCATATAAAAAGCATAATGCTCGTGGTTTCCAATAGTATTGAAAACCGGCATATCGAAATGACTTTGAAGTTTTTGGTTAAGGAGATATAATGAGTCTGCACGCTCCTTACTTTGGCCTAAAGCATCCATGATGAGGTCACCACCGGTAATAACAAAATCAGGCTTCAATTCATTTATTTTCTTTATAGCTGCCATCAGACCTTCATCCGCATTTAGCTCGGGCTGAACATGAATGTCGGTCATGAAAACAAAGCTGAATTTTTTTGAATGATGATGTTGAGAGATTGACTGCATCATCTGGCCTGCTATAACCAGAGTGAAAATAAGAACCAGAAAACGTTTCATATGATATTTAGTTTAATAATTGTTTATTATGCTTTTATGTTCGGTTTGCTTGTTGGCTCAAATATATAGTAATATTTCTTGTCTGAGAACCATGAACTCATGCAGTCCTTCTTTCTCTATTTCGTCCAGATCCACACCATTGCACCCCTGTTCAATATTTTTTCTTATTCTATCGGTTCCATTAATCCAATCTATGGCAAGCCCATGTGTTTTATACTCATAAGCTTGATTGTTCCAAAAACTCTCTTTGTCCATTCTCTCAAAAAGGAAGCTTAATAATAGCTGCCCGAGTTTCCATGGATTAGAAGTATTTGGAAGAGTGTTATGTATCTGGTATCCACCGCATGTGGTTCCTTTAAGTTTTTGGAAGACCGGCTCAAAATAGATAGGCCTTAGTACAAATCCTGGTGATCCATTTTTTTTTAGAAATTTGTCTAGGTCTGATTTCCATTTTTCCGCTTCAATATCAGGGTGTCCTATCATTTCCAGGCTTCGGGTGGTTCCCCTTCCTTCAGATAAATTTGTTCCTTCAAAAAGGACAGAGCCGGGGTAAACCAGGCATCCTTCGGGAGTGGGTAGATTTGGTGAAGGGTTTACCCAATGAAGACCGGTGTTTTGCCAGATCATCCATCTTTCCCAGCCCTGCATTGATACTACATTAAGTTTTACATCAGGAAAATGGTTTTTTTGAAACCATAAAGCGACTTCACCTATGGTTAAACCATGGCGCATAGGTATACCAGACATACAAACGAAGGAGTAGAATATTTCATTTGGGAAATTACCCTGTACTAGTTTGCCTCCTGCTGGATTGGGCCGGTCAAGGACAGTAATTTTGATTCCCGTCCCTCTAACAGACTTCATGATGTTGAACAGTGTCCAGATATAGGTGTAGACCCTGGTTCCAAGATCTTGGAGGTCAATTATCAGGTTATCGATACCTTCAAGCATTTCTTTGGTAGGAATTCTGGTTTCACTATAAAGGCTAAGAACAGGAATGCCGTGTACAGGGTGGTTATAATGAGCTGTTTCTATCATGTTGTCCTGAGCGATGGTAGCAAAGCCATGCTGAGGGCCAAAGGCCTTTATCACTCTGGATCCAAAAAGGGCAATCATTTTGTCTAAGCCATTTTCCAAACAACGGCTGACTGATGCCTGGTTTCCCAGATATGCTATTGTTCCTTTTATAGTAGCTCTTATCTCCGGTGAGTTACTTAGTATATCCAGGCCTGTTAGGATTTTCTGCATAAAGTAGTTGTTGTAGCAGATAAAAATACAGTTTATTCTCGGCATCCAGAAAGGTGGTGAACTATTCTCGCTGGTTTTTTTAATTTTGCTAGAAATTAAAGAATATGATAAATCAGGATCAATTAAAGGAATTAGGCAGACGTGAGTTAGCGTTAAGGAGGCATCTTTGATGTTGATGGGAAGCTAGAACAAATCAAAGAAAAAGAGCTTATTACTCAGGCTCCTGATTTTTGGGATAATCCAAAAAAGGCTGAGTCGCAGCTAAAATCAATAAAGTCATTAAAAAAGTGGACTGATTCGTACGAGGAAGTGCGAGGCAGCGTGGAGGATCTTCTGGTTCTTGTTGAGTTCCATAAGGAGGGAGAAGCCAGTGAATCTGATGTGGAGGAGCAATATCTTAGATGTGAGAGCATGATAGATGCTTTGGAAACCCGAAATATGCTTCGTAAGGAGGAAGATCAGTTGGGAGCCATCATGAAAATCAATTCAGGAGCCGGCGGGACAGAAAGCCTTGATTGGACCGGCATGTTGATGAGAATGTATATAAGGTATGGGGAGAGGAATAATTTCAAGGTTAAGGAGCTTTATTATCAGGCTGGAGATGAGGCTGGAGTTAAAACTGTTACTCTTGAGTTTGAGGGCGATTTTGCCTATGGCTATTTAAAAGCTGAGAATGGTGTGCATCGTCTGGTCCGACTTTCACCTTTTGATGCAGGCAACAGGAGGCACACAACCTTTGCTTCTGTTTTCGTTTCACCGGCAATAGACGATTCAATAGAAATCGATATTAATCCTTCAGACATAGAATGGGATACATTCAGGTCTGGTGGTGCCGGCGGACAGAACGTTAATAAAGTTGAGACAGCGGTTAGGTTAAGGCATATGCCTTCAGGTATAGTTATTGAGAATAGTGAAACCAGATCACAGCACAAGAATAAGGATAATGCTATGCGACTTCTGCGTTCTAGTCTTTACGAGTTGGAGATCAGGAAGAAAATGGAAG
>CAYUNU010000287.1:0-5184 GCA_964446195.1 uncultured Porphyromonadaceae bacterium
CGGGTATTCCTGTTTTTGAGCCTTCAACAACAGGGTGAGCTTTCATATACCTGCTTATCTCATTAAAAGTTTTCCCGGCTTCTGGGAATGAGCCATCAGCATTTACCCTGTTTTGCCAGTACCATTCCCATCTTTTAAAAACAGTGTAACCCGTACCTTTGGAAGGGGTTCGATTTTCCCAGTATGTATAGAATGCATTTTGAGTTTCAAAAAAATTAATCTGGTGATCCAGCATCATGTCAAACCAATGTGGATAAGTTTGGTAATCACTCTTTGTTAATTCCTTTTTGTCTGACTGGTTTTGGCCAAACAATAATTGACTGGATATTAAAATAATTGCAACAAGCACTATGTTTTTTCTGAAGCTCATTCTAAGTAAATTTTGTTAAAACAACAGTTTATTTTCCTATTATACAAAGTTAAGAAAAAGGCTTCGACAGCAGATAATATATCTTGCCGAAGAAGCCTTAAAAAACCTTAATAATATTTTCTCATTTATCACACTCACATTCACACGCCAACACACACTACGTAGCCCCACCAGGACTCGAACCTGAATCTACAGTTCCGGAAACTATCATTCTATCCCTTGAACTATGGGGCCATTTGCCAAAATCATTTGACTGGGCAAAGGTAGGCTATCTTGTTTGCATACACAATAACTTTTTTAGAGTATAGTTGTTATCTTCTTATTATACAAAAGGCGCATATATGCGCTCGTACTAATTTTATACTATAATTATGAGAAAAATTATTTTATTAACATTTGCAGCAGCTCTGCTATTTTCCTGTACAAAGGACGAAATGACCTATCAGGATGGTAATTATAAGGCAGTTGAAGCTGAATTTGGTTATGGATGGAAAGGTTATTTAAATATAACCATTAGTGAAGATGCTTTAAAGACTGTTGAGTTTGACTATTTGGATGAAGACGGAAATAAGAAGTCGGAAACCACAGCTGAAAGTTACCCAATGGTACCACATCCAAGTATTTGGATACCTCAGTACGAATCACTTTTGTTGAGTACTGATATTGTAGAGGATGCTGAAATTGATGCTATAAGTGGCGCAACTACCGCCGGCACTATGATCAATAAAATGGTGAATGCGGCTCTAGAAGCTGCGAAAACAGGAGATACTTCTGAACAAGTTATTATTGACTAAGTTCTTTGTATGCCGAGATAAATAATCCCCGGTGTTGTGCACCGGGGATTTTTATCTATGAATTAATTTCCATACCCATGAACATACTGATGTCTTTATCAGCCTCAGTAATGCCTCCGATTCCAAAATTGTCTACCAATACTTTTGCCACATTTGGTGATAAAAATGCAGGAAGGGTGGGCCCTAAATGAATATTCTTTACTCCAAGATAAAGAAGTGCCAGAAGGACAATAACAGCCTTTTGCTCATACCATGCGATATTATAGGCAATAGGTAACTCGTTGATGTCGTTTAATTCAAAGACTTCCTTTAGTTTAAGTGCAATAACTGCCAGTGAATAGGAGTCGTTACATTGACCTGCATCGAGTACACGTGGAATTCCTCCAATATCACCCAGTTCAAGTTTGTTGTATCTGTACTTAGCACAACCGGCTGTTAGAATAACTGTGTCATTGGGTAATTGCTTGGCAAACTGTGTGTAATAGTCTCTTGATTTCATTCTTCCATCACATCCTGCCATTACAAAGAATTTCTTTATAGCACCTGTTTTTACCGCGTCAACTACTTTGTCGGCAAGTTGCAAAACTTGATTGTGTGCAAAACCACCTACAATACTACCGGTTTCTATTTCTACCGGAGGCTTGCATTTTTTTGCCATTTCAATAATCTGGCTGAAGTCTTTCTGGCCGTTTTCTTTTCTTTCAGCTATGTATGTTAGGCCTGGGAATCCGGTTGCTCCAGTTGTAAATACTCTGTGCTTGTATGAGTCTTTGGGTGGAGTTAAGCAATTGGTCGTCATTAGTATAGGGCCATTGAAGCTTTCAAATTCCTTGTCTTGTGCCCACCAAGCATTTCCGTAGTTGCCTACAAAATTCTCATATTTCTTAAATTTTGGATAATAATGAGCAGGCAACATTTCGGAATGTGTGTATACATCAATACCAGTCCCTACTGTTTGTTCCAATAAATCTTCAAGATCTTTTAGATCGTGACCGCTGATTAAAATCCCCGGTTTGTTTTTTACTCCAATATTAACAGACGTGATCTCAGGATTACCGTATGATTCTGTATTTGCCTTGTCGAGCAGAGCCATTACATCCACTCCATACTTTCCGCATTCCAGCACCAAATCAATAAGCTCCGGAACCTCGATCTCGGTGCGAATACTTGCGTTAAGGGCTTTATGGATGAAGCCGTATATATCTGTTTCATTATATCCCAGCACCATAGCGTGATGGGCATATGCTGCCATTCCTTTCAAGCCGTAAATAAGTAACTCTTTTAAACTCCTGATGTCTTCATCGTCGATGGAAAGGACACCAATTAACTTCGCTTTTTTCTCTAAGTCTTCTTCAGTTTCCGGGGTCCACCATGCACTGGAGTGCATTCCTTCGGGATGTGTGCCACCGGCACTAATGTATGCATCTTGAGTTTTCTTCCTAACTGCGATACCTTTATGTATCAAATCTCTGATCGCTGCATCGTCGAAGTTTGCATTGGTTATGGTAGCAAATAGGGCATCCATAACAAACATATTGGCGTCATTAGTGTCGATATTGTTTTCTCTGGACAGAATGGCCCAGTTAGAAACACCTTTAGATACAAATATCAATAGGTCTTGTAAGTTTGAAACCTCATCACTCTTTCCACATACACCTTTAATCGTGCAACCTGTGCCTTTAGCTGCTTCTTGGCATTGATAGCAAAACATACTCATAATTGATAGTTTTAATTAATAATTATACTGCAAATAAAGAGTCAATTTTACCGGGAAAGTGTAACAATAGTTACAATGTCAGCAAATTTTTGTCAGTCAGAATTAATGGAAAAAGAAAAATCCCTTCTTTATGTTCAGGAAGGGATTTAAAGAAATTTTTTTGTAGCCTCACCAGGACTCGAACCTGAATCTGAAGTTTAGGAAACTTCCGTTCTATCCCTTGAACTATGAGGCCAAAAAATAGTGGGTGCAAAGATAATAAAAAAAAATCGAGTTGCGAGATGCGAGTTGCGGGTTGCGGGATGCGAGTTGCGGGTTGGCGAAAATGTGCTAAGTATGATGGATTTCCATTGTTTAACTAAAATGATGGGATTATTATGGCAACAATTAGAATCAGACTTATTAGGAATCATTTGCACACAATTTGCACACATAATTATCAGAGGGTAAAGCTGTCTACTGGGATCAAACTAGATGAGAAGTTTTGGGACTCAGCGAATGAGGTTATTAAAGTAGAATATCCAAATCTTGTCCGGTCTCTAAAGTCAACGGAAATTCAAAGAACTAATGGTTCAATACCAATGCAAGCTCAGAAGGCAACAAAACGAGCAAAAGAAGAACTGTCAAAGGGAGAAACATTATTATCTACTTATAACACAATAGTTACCCTTGGCTTTAAGGGTAGTTATTCTGCTTTCTTTGAGCAATTCAAAGACCATCCTTCAAGAAACGTTACCAATAAAGGTAGTTGCTCTGCATCCTTAAATGATAATCAAAAAATATCAGCATTATCTCCCCGCAAAATTTCAATCTATCTTTCTTTGTCAAGATTTAATAGGATACAAAATGAAACAGAGAAGGTACAAATGAGATATCTGATAAAGAAGAATAGCTTGATTAAAAAACTACGAAAACAAGTTCGATTATTTAAAGAAATCCTGAAAGAAGGAACACCTGACCTATTAGATAACTGGATGGAGTAAACCTTGTTGCTCAAAAAAAAGAAACTAACATCTTTCGTCAGAGGGCTAAAAAGGGACATTAAGGCTGTTTATAACGCAATTATCTCAACATGGAGTAGTGGTATGGTTGAAGGGAATATTAATCGCTTAAAAAATATCAAGCGACAAATGTACGGCAGAGCCAGTTTAGAGCTGTTAAAGAGAAAAGTTATCCTATCCAGCACGGGCTAAAATCTCCACCAAAATTGACGAAGAACCTTTTGGATTGCTTGCCGGTATTTGATAATAGCAAATGGCTTTGACTGAGAATAATTTTGATAGCTTCACCTATATGGTTATGACGAATTGAATTGCCATGTGGGAATTGATTCTAAAATAATCAGAAATTTTTATTCAAATATTTCCTTTAATACCCCATATGACCTGATTTCACCCATGCCACTCAGATGCATTTTATAGAATTTGAGCAAGCCTGATAGTAAGTTGTTCCGGATATCGTGATTCAATCGGATTGAATTTGCCTCAACGAGGCTTGAGTTGATGAGTTTTGACAATAATTTAGCCGTTTGAGGATCAAGACTATTTGAGGGATCTGGCGGATTCAAAGAAAATTGCCCGCTTCTTAAATCAAAGCAATCACCTTTATCCTGAAAGTTGTTTAAGGGAAAAAAGCCGAGGAAGCGTGTTAGATGTACCAGTGTGTGTAGATGAAAATTGGCAAGCCCCTCTTCAGTCATTTCAAAATACCTCACCGAGTTTTCCAGGAAATCAAAAAGTTCGGGGTTTGCTTCTTCTTCCTTCAGCGTGCGGTAAAGCACTTCTGACAGGAATAAGGCTATTGTGCTTTTAATTGGATCAGAAGTGAGACCTGTTAGCGGAATTATTGGTTTGGCTTCCTTTATTTGCTGCAACTCCCGGGATTCTTTATAGTAAACCTCCATGTCGAGTAAGGACAGGTTATGGTAAAGGCTGATTTTTTTATTTTTTCTTTTACCTCTGGCACCGGGTATTATAACAGAGATACGGCCTCTATGATCAGTATAAAGGTGCAGAATAATGCTGGTTTCTCCATAGTTGATGTGATGTAGGACAATGCCGCGGAGTTTTTGAATCATGATTACCTGACGATCATGATTTTTGCAACTGATCGAGCGCCGGCATCTGCAGTGGAAGCAAAAACCATATATACACCACTGTGAACTTTGTTACCTTGCAAGTCTCTGCCATTCCATATGGCCTGGCCGCCCAAACTTTCGGTTTCATAAACCAGGTTGCCGGTGATGTCAGTTATCTTAACAAATGATGATGCAGCAATTCCCCTGATTGTTATCGGGCCTGAAT
>CAYUNU010000288.1:0-5142 GCA_964446195.1 uncultured Porphyromonadaceae bacterium
GGACGCATTAAAGAACTGATTATCAGGGGCGGGGAGAATAGTTCGCCCAAGGAAGTAGAGGAGTTGCTCTACAGACTCAGTTGAAAAGGATCTTCCCTCAAGCACATCGATTTTGAGTAACTCAGGATAACCAAAATCCACCACGCTTAAGCTAACAAGGGGTTGAAAATCAGGATCCTTACCATCCCAGCCGATCCCGCCTGAGTTGCTTCCAATACTGGATGGGAGAGCCATAGCACCGGACACATATTGTACATTAGGATTCCGCATTAAGGTTTCCTTGATGGTATTATATTCCCGAGGCATATCACCGAACATGTTTAGAACGAGTATATTGCTACTGTCATAGCCAATATCCTTCTTTTTCATTTCCTGGGTTTGCTTATACACCAAAGTAGTTCCAATAATGAGTAGAAGAGATAGGGAGAATTGTACTACAACTAAAACTTTTCTTAATAAGCCCTTGCCCTTTCTCTCTGCAGGGTCGCCCTGAATAACTTGTATAGGCTTAAACTTAGAGAGGTGTATCGATGGATAAAAGCCAGACAATAAACTTGTAACAACTAAAATGCTGAAGGTTCCCAGCAAGAAAGGCCCACTAAAAAGAAAACTTAATTCTGTTTCTTTTCCTGATACCTGACGAAATTGATCCATAAGTAATACCACAATGAGCACTGCCAGAAGGGTAGCCAGGAAAACGTTGAAAACGGATTCACCGAGGAATTGTCCGATCAGTTGCTTTCTCTTTGCTCCTGATACTTTTCTTAAGCCAATCTCCCTTGATCTACGGGCTGAACGGGCCGTGGCAAGGTTCATGTAGTTAATGGCTGCAATCAGTATGATAAACAAACCGATCAGACTAAAAATTTTAACCTGTTGAATACGGCCGGGTGTGTGCCCAAAACCAAAGTATGAATAAAGATGTATTCTTTTTAATGGAGCAATTGTGAATATTGTTTCTGAGGCAGGTGCATCCGGATTAGCAGCCGCTACATGCTCATTCTTGATGTCGGTTATTTTCCCACCTACTGGTCCGGGGTCTGTGTTGTTGGCAAGCATAACAAAGGTTACAATGCTATTGCTCGACCAGCTGTCCTGGTACTGCCCAATGGTACGAAGGAAATCGAAGGGAACAAGAAAATCAAGCTGAACATCAGAAGTTATAGGGATTTTTTCCATAACCCCGGTAATTTTAAACTGATATTCGTTATCTAATTCCAGAAGTTGTCCCATGGGGTCTTCGTCGCCAAAATATTTTTCAGCCATTTCCTCACTCAACACTATCGATAGTGGCTCGGTAAGAGCTTTTATTTTGTCTCCTGATTTTAAAGGAAAGGTAAAGACCTGGAAGAAACTTGAATCAACAGCAGTAACCACGTTTTCATAAAAAGCTTTATCGCCAATTTTAAAAAGGTGTGTTCCGGTGCGTGCCATACGAACAGCCTCTTCTATCTCGGGTGTTTCATTTTTCCATCCTTCTCCGGAAGGGTAGGGCGTGACATTAACATGATAAGGTTCACCATTGTACATCTGGTCTTGCTCGACTCTGTATATTCGATCGATATTCTCATGGAAGCGATTAGTGCTCACCTCATCAAAAACCCATATGAAAATAAACAAAGAACAAGATAGTCCCAGAGCCAATCCTACAATGTTTATCAGGCTGTATCCTTTTTGTTTGAAGATATTTCTGAAAGCCAGTTTTAGGTAGTTGATAATCATTTTTGGTTTTGTTTATTAGTAAGACGCGCTCAGGTCAAAAATGCTACACTGGTTTTTAAAAAAATAAAAATACTACTCATATTTGATCTTATCCACCGGCCTTGCACGTGCCACCAATATCCCGTGGTAGCTCGAAATTGATATAGCAAAGATGATTATCCCGATGAATACCAGTATGAAAATAAAGGGATCTGCAGGCTTACGGAAAGCATAAGGCACGAACTATCTGCTGTATATCATAATGACCATTGGAATAGAGAGTGCCATTGCAGCGCTCAGAACAATAATCAAGGGTTTGAAAAGTGGAATTATTACCTGGTAGATGGAAGCACCAAATACTTTACGAATAGCTACTTCTTTCGTCTTTTTGGATAAGAGATGAGCGCTTACACCTAGTAGACCCAATCCGGAGAGTGCAATACAAATGACGACTAGAAAAATGAATAGTCGTTGCTGGTTCCTTTCCCTCTCAAAACTATCCGACAAGGTTTGATCAACAAAACTAAATTCGAAAGGTATGTCCTGGAAATGTTTTTCCCAGGTGGCTTTAATAAAATCTTCTGTTTTGGATCTGTCTTCTTCCTGAAGTCTCACCAATAGGTAATTTTTGGGAGATGAATTATTCAATAACATAAAAGCAGGACGAATTTCAGCTCTGACAGATTGCACATTAATATCATTCATCACTCCAACAACTTCTCCATACTCATTAGTCATTCCAATTGGATTTTCCCATTCCATGTATTCTACCAGAGCTTGATTTACCAGGAAGTAATGTACTGAATCACTGCCTGTAAATTCTGTGAAGTTTGAGCCTTTTGTGATCTCAACACCCAAAGTAGAGGGGAAGGTGCGATCGACAAGCATCGTTTGAAAGGCGTGGATTTGCATCTCACCTTCATTACTTTCCCATTTGAAAGCGTTGCCGTTAACACCATATCCGGGTATAACACTTGACAAACCTGAAGATAATATTGAAGTGTTAGATTGAATATCCTGGCGAAAAGCCTCCATCCCATTTCTTGTCTGCTCGGTTCGGGAATTGATAACCATTAGATTGTTTTTGTCGAATCCCAGATCCATATTGTTCATGAAGCTTATCTGCTTACTCATCAGGAGAATCATTATTATCGCTGATGTTGATAAAACAAACTGGAGACCAACAAGAACGGATCTTGCCTTGCCTGATTTTGACTGACCTCCAGTTTCTCCTCTCAAATGATGTAATGGTCGGGTTTTAGCCATCCCAATCGCTGGGTAGATACCAGCCATAACAGATGTTATAATGAGAAGTATGATTATCCCTAAAACAAGAGCAGGGTTATGTAGCAAGGATATGCTTAAGTCCTTGTTCAGTAGTTGATTTAGTGAGGTGAAACTCAGAATTATTTCGGCAATACTTATCCCAATTAAAGATGCTATTAAAGTGTTAAATCCTGATTCAAGCAGAAATTGGACAGTAATCTTGTGTCCAGGCTTTCCAAGGGTTTTCTTTACTGCCACTTCCTTAGCCCTTGACAAAAAACCTGCTGTACAGATATTTATGTAGTTTATAATGGACAGGATCAGAACTATTACGCCTATTGTGAGAAAACCGATAAAGAAGCCCTGGTTTCTGGCCGAGGATCTAGGCTGAATAATTGAATTTAACCTTATTTGAGTAATTGGCTCAACCATAGACACATAGTTAATCATGTCTTTGTCGGCCATATATTCATCATAAAACAGCTTTAGTTTTGCGTCCAAATCATCCTTCTCAAAGCCATCCTTGACCAGGAAATATAAATTTGTATTCATTCCACCAAAAAGGCGGTTTGGTGAAATTTCCTCCGGAGTTTCAACATATTGAGTGTGAAAGGATAACAAGGCTGAAAAGGTCAAATCTGTTTCACGCGGTGGATCTTCCACTACTGCGGTAACTGTGAAGAGTCCAAGATCTTCTAATTCTAAAGTTTTTCCAACCGGATTTTCGTCTCCAAAATATTTTGTTGCTAGTTCTTCGCTAAGAACAATCGAAAATGGATCATCCAAGGCTGTTGTGGGATCGCCAACTACTGTAGGGAAAGAGAATATCTCTAAACCTGTTGAGTCCATCCACCGGAAATATGACTCAAAAAACAATTCATTGCCCTGTTTAACCATTACATCCCCAGCAAAATGAGTCCGGGCAAATTTCAGAATTTCAGGTATATAGTCGCTCAATAATGGCCCGGCTGAGGGACTGCTGGAAAACTGACTGTCGGCATTCGAGTCGCCAATTTGCATTTGGATGCCATACTTGTAGATGTTTTTATGCTTATCGTGAAAACGGTCGTAGCTCAATTCACTCTGAAGGAAGAGGAAAACCAGAACGGCTACCGAAATCCCAATTGATAATCCTACGAGCTGGGTGATGCTCTGAAATTTGTTGCGGCTCAGGGACCTAAAATAGAGTTGGAAGAATATTTTTAAGTTCATGCTATTGTATTTCCAGTACCTCTTTCAAACGAAATGCCAAGTTTTTTAAGTCCCAAAAGATCATGAAGTTAAGTATTTGGGATTTTATTAAAGAAAAAATAGTGTATCAATTTGATACACGTGTTTGTTTATATTTGAAACGTATGATAATTTTGAATAAATGGAAAAAACCAAGGCACATGTATTAGCTATTGATGATGACTCGGCTGTTCGTTCGGCTGTTCAGATGTTATTGAATCAACATTTCACGAAAGTTTCTGTATTGGCCGATCCCGAGCTTCTCCCAAAATGGATGGATTCGTTTACTCCTGATGTTGTTATTTTGGACATGAATTTCACTCCCGGCATGGTTGATGGCAGGGAGGGGGTTAAGTGCCTGGAATATTTGCAGGATAGGGTGCCCGGGGTTATTACGATTATGATCACGGCTTTCGGGGATATTGAGTTGGCTGTAAAAGCTGTTAGGATGGGAGCCTTTGATTTTGTTATTAAGCCCTGGTCGAATCAGAAGCTGATAAGTACCATCCTGGCTGGACTGAAGCTCTTGAAATCACAGAAAAGAATTGAGGTTCTCGAATCCAGGCAGGAAGAGTTGAATAAGCATTGGGTGCATGCCCAGGATAAGGTTATAGGGACATCACCTCCAATGGCTCGGATCAAGGAATTGATCATGAAAATTGCGCCTACTCCGGCTGATGTGTTGATTCTTGGTGAGAATGGAACAGGCAAGGGCTTGATCGCCAAGGAGATTCATGTTCATTCCGATAGAAAGAGTAAGCCATTTATTCATATTGATCTTGGCAGTCTTCCCGAAACTCTTTTTGAAAGCGAGCTTTTTGGTTACGAGAAAGGGGCTTTTACGGGGGCTAATGAAGGGCGAGCCGGAAGGATAGAGTTGGCAGATGGTGGGACTCTCTTTCTAGATGAGATTGGCAATCTTCCAATGCAAACACAATCCAAGCT
>CAYUNU010000289.1:0-5132 GCA_964446195.1 uncultured Porphyromonadaceae bacterium
CCTCTTTTGAATAAACCTTTTCGAGCCGGGCGGAAATAAAAACCTCCCTGACTTTATTTATTGGCATAGTAAATTTACCAAAATCAATCCGGGGATATAAGTTCCTTGCCAGCTGCTGACTTATTGTGCTTCCACCTCCCTGCGAACGGTTTCCCATCAGGATACTTCTTACAAAGACACGACCCAGACTTATTGGATCCAATCCTTTGTGTTTGAAAAAGCGGCTGTCTTCGGTTGCAATGAGAGCATTTTTTACATGCTGGGAAACATTTTCCTGATCTATTGTCATCCGGTTTTGCAAAAAATATTTTCCAACTAACTTATCGTCATGGGAGTATACCAGGGTAGCAGAATTATTGCGGATACGGCGCAATGCATCCTTTTCAGGAATGCGACCAAATATACCCAGATAAACAGCAAAAATGAATGCACTGAGAAGGACACCAAATACCACACCCAGTTTCAGAAGGAACACAAGGATACGCTTCCTTTTTGAAGAGTTTTTCTTTTTTCGGCTAACTTTTGATTTGGTCTTCTTTTTGGCCATCACGAATTTTAAGTTCTCAAACCAAAAATAAGGCATTTTAGCATGACTATCTCAATTTGTTTAACTTTATACAAAAGCATAAACCTTATTGTGTTTTATGTGTATATCATATGCGTACTAAATTGTAAAAAACTGTTAAAAAATTATGAACAGCGAAGAGTTATCAAAAATCCACGCAGTAGAAAACCAGGAATGGATTGAATCTCTGGATTATATAATTGAAAATGAAGGATCTGAGCGCGCAAAAGAGATACTTTTTCTTCTTCAAACCAGATCACAGATAAAAGGGGTAGATTTTACCTACCAGGGCAATACACCCTACATGAATACAATCCCTGCAAGCAAGGAATCACCTTATCCCGGAAGCAGGGAGCTGGAGAGGAAAATAAAAAGTATAATTCGCTGGAATGCTATGGCGATGGTTGTTAGGGCGAATAAAGAAGAAGATGGAATAGGCGGACACATATCTACTTATGCCTCAAGTGCTTCTCTATACGAGGTTGGATTCAACCACTTCTTTCGCGGAGGTGAGAACGGCCAGCCACAGGATTTGGTTTATTTCCAGGGTCATGGTGCGCCTGGCATTTATGCCCGATCTTTCGTTGAAGGAAGATTAAGCGAGCAGGATCTGGAAAATTTTCGCAGGGAATTAAAGCCGGGCGGTGGTTTATCATCCTATCCCCACCCGCGCTCTATGAAGGATTACTGGCAGTTCCCAACTGTTTCAATGGGACTAGGTCCTATCATGGCTATCTACCAGGCTCGCTTCAATGAATATCTTAAGGATAAGGGTTTGATTCCTCAAACCGACAGAAAGGTATGGGCCTTCCTGGGAGATGGCGAGATGGACGAGCCCGAATCATTGGGTGCACTAACATTAGCATCAAGAGAAAATCTTGATAACCTGATTTTTGTAGTCAATTGCAACCTACAGCGCCTGGATGGACCGGTTAGAGGAAACAGTTCAATTGTTCAGGAACTGGAATCCGCCTTCCATGGAGCAGGCTGGAATGTTATCAAGGTCTTACATGGTCAGGATTGGGATCCGCTATTTGACAAAGATGTTGAAGGTATGCTGGCCAAGAGGCATGGCGAGATAGTTGACGGGCACCGCCAGCGCTACACCATGGCAACAGGTGAGTTTATCAGGGATGATTTCTTTGGAAAGTATGAACAGACAGCAAAAATGGTTGAGCATTACTCTGATGAGCAGTTAAAAAGATTACGCCGTGGAGGTCATGATCCACAAAAGATCTACAGCGCTTTTAAAGCTGCTGTTGATCATAAGGGATCACCAACTGTTATCCTTGCCTCCACTGTTAAAGGTTATGGTCTTGGAGAAGCAGGTGAAGGGAGAAATATTACCCACTCACAGAAGAAACTTAATGAGGAGGAACTGAAATATTTCCGTGGTCGTTTCGGCATCCCTATCTCGGATGAGGAAATAGGTAAGGCACCTTTCTATAAACCTTCTCCTGATAGTGAAGAAATGAAGTACCTACTCGAAAGAAGAGAGAAGCTAGGAGGGTTCCTTCCTAAACGTAATTCAGAAAAAATCAGGTTTGATATGCCTGATCACAAAATATTTGAAGATTTCTCTAAAGATTCAGGTGATAAGGAGGTAGCAACAACCATGGTTATGGTTCAGATGCTTTCCAAACTACTGAAAGATAAAAACATAGGAAAACTTGTCGTACCAATCGTTCCTGATGAATCAAGAACATTCGGTATGGAGGCCTTATTCCGTCAGGCTGGGATCTATGCCCACGCTGGACAGTTATATGAGCCGGTTGACAGAGACAGCCTGATGTATTACAAAGAAGCCAAAGACGGTGCCATTCTGGAAGAAGGGATTAATGAAGCAGGCTCAATGTCCTCTTTCATTGCCGCCGGAACCAGTCATGCAGTGCACGGCGTTAACAACATCCCATTTTTCATCTTCTACTCCATGTTTGGTTTCCAACGTGTTGGCGACCTGATATGGGCGGCAGCCGATATGAGGGCCAAAGGGTTTATGATTGGGGGAACATCAGGAAGAACAACCCTGGCAGGTGAAGGACTTCAACATCAGGATGGAAACAGTCATTTAATGGCTATGACCTACCCTTCAGTGAGAGCCTATGATCCTGCTTTTGCCTACGAGCTATCTATTATTGTTGAGGAGGGTATTAAGGAAATGTATGTGGAAGGAAAAGATCTTATTTACTACATCACCGTGATGAATGAGAAATATCACATGCCTGCCAAACCACCATGCACTAAAAGCCACATCCTCAAGGGTATGTACGAATACAAGCACTCCGACAATAATGTGCTGAACGTGAACCTTATGGGTAGTGGAGCAATCCTTAACCAGGTGATATTAGCCGCTGATATGCTGGAGAAAGATTTCGGTATCAGTCCGAATATATGGAGTGTTACCAGCTATAAAGCTCTTTACGATGATGCCAGGGATGTTGAAAGACATAACAACCTTAATCCTGATGATAAAAAGACCAGTCATATCGACTTCCTGCTTGGTGAGAATAAAGGAACATTTATTGCAGCCAGCGATTATGTAAAAGCCTTGCCTCTATCTGTAGCCAATTTTATACCGGGAGATTATGCTGTTCTCGGAACTGATGGTTTTGGTTTGAGTGAAGGAAGAGAATCTCTGAGAGATCATTTTGAGGTTGACGCTAAACATATCGTTTGGACCACTCTTGTTCAGCTGAACAAAAAAGGCAAACTTGGTGATGATCTGCTTGTAAAAGCAAAGAAAAAACTCAAGATAAAAGGCGGAAAAGCAAATCCGGCTTCTATAAGCTAAAGAATAATTGAGATGAGAAAAGAAATAAAATTACCGGAGATAGCTGATAATGTTGAAACAGGATATCTGGCTAACGTACTTGTCGCCGTTGGAGATGTTATCGAAGAGGATCAGTCTATTATAGAGGTAGAAACAGATAAGGCCACAACTGATATTCCTTCGCCTTATGGAGGAAAAATTGTTGATATAAAAGTAAACGCAGGCGACGAAATCAGGGTTGGTCAGGTTATTATGGTAGTCGAATCCGAAGAAGGAAACGAAAAACCAACAGATCCCTCCCCCTTGGTTAAGGGGGATACAGGGGGATACGAGAACAAGACCCAAGAAGATCCTAAGACGCAAGACGCAAGACCAAAGACGCAAGAGATGCCTATAGTTGCGGAGCGCTCTGTCCCCGCTGCCCCTTCAGTACGTCGCTTTGCAAGAGAGCTTGGGCTGGACATCAATAAAGTAAAAGGCAGCGGTCCAGGAGGTCGAATTTCTGATGATGATGTAAAAGCTTCTGCTAAAAAAGCTATCCAGGAAACCAAAACTATTGGTGCACTGGAATATCCTGATGTTCCTGACTTTTCACAGTGGGGATCAGTTGAAGTTGAGCCGATGAGTCGTATCAGGCAGATAACAGCAGAGAGTACCGTGAATTCCTGGCAGACAATTCCCCAGGTTGTTCAGTTCGACAAGTGTGATATCAACGAGGCAGAGAAGTTTAGGAAGATGGCAAAGGCGGCGGTTGAAAAAGCAGGTGGTAAGCTTACCATGACCGCCATCCTGCTGAAAATTTCTGCTCTGGCCCTCAAAAAATTTCCTAAGTTCAATGCCAGCGTGGATATGAAAAACCGGAAGGTTATCTACAAGGACTATGTGAATATTGGGATAGCTGTTGATACACCAAATGGTCTACTTGTACCAATATTGAGAGATGTTGACAAGAAAAGCCTTACTGAGCTTTCAGTTGAGATGGGTGAACTGGCCGAGAAAGCCAGGAACCGCAAGCTTACCAGCGAGGAGATGCAGGGTGGCAACTTTACTATCTCCAACTTGGGTGGTATTGGCGGAACAGCCTTTACTCCAATCGTTTACCCAAACCAGGTGGCGATTCTTGGAGTATCGAGGTCTAGCATGGAGCAAGTTTACAGGAACGGTGAATTCGTTCCCGGAAATATGCTGCCCCTCTCACTGAGCTATGATCACCGTCTGATTGATGGTGCAGATGGAGCACGTTTCCTGAGGTGGTTCTGCGAAGTTCTGGAGCAACCTTTTAACTCCTGGTTATAATATTTATCCTGATTTTATCCTGATTTTATGAGCGCGAACATACAACATGAAGTAGTAGTGATCGGTGCCGGTCCCGGGGGATACCGGGCAGCATTTATGGCAGCCGATCTGGGAAAGAAAGTTACCCTTATCGACCCCGAAGCTTTTCCGGGAGGCGTTTGTCTCCATAGAGGATGTATCCCAACCAAAGCCCTCCTCCACCTTGCCAAGGTAAAGGAAGAAGCCATGAAAGCCGATCAGTGGGGCCTCAGTTTTGAAGAGCCGAAGATCGACAGGGTAAAGGTTAAAAGCTGGAAGGAAAGTGTGGTAAAACAACTCACTGGGGGTCTCGGACAGCTTACCAAAGCCAGAAAGATTAATTACATCCGGGGATGGGCAAATTTTATTGACCAGAATACCCTGGAAGTCAAGACAGAAGACAAAGGGATTGAACAAATAAGTTTCAAAAACCTGATTGTTGCTGCAGGCGCTGTTCCAATTAAACTTCCTTTCATCAAGGAA
>CAYUNU010000290.1:0-256 GCA_964446195.1 uncultured Porphyromonadaceae bacterium
ACTGTAGCATCACTATTTTCCCACGTAATTCTTTAATACTTGTTTTACTGCCATTGGGTAGCTCTATTGTAAAATCGGGGCATATATCGCCTATCTTAACTATATAGCCTCGGTCATCCTCTTGGTTCTGAGCTACAAGCATAACAGGTATGATAACTAAAAACAACAGTGCAAGTTTTTTCATAGGAGATAGAATTTATTTTGGATTACAATGATAGCAATGGACTATTTATTATTTCAGATTTACAGTTTTAAA
>CAYUNU010000290.1:290-3451 GCA_964446195.1 uncultured Porphyromonadaceae bacterium
TTGTTTCATAGGCTGAATTTTCACCTGCTTCATACAAGGCGCCCAAGACTTTTTTCCTAATAATGGTAATATCTGAGTAAGCGGAAGGGCCGCTATGCAATTGAATCGAATCAGTCCATGTTGTTGCCTGATCCCTACTAATTTTCAGGGTCATATTTTCTCTGGAACCAGAGTGGGCGGGATTAATAAAAAAATACTCGCTTTCTCCTTTCACTTTCCACTTACTTTTCAAAATACTGGCCTGACAAATCGGTTCTGGGAGCTGGTCATCGGCATACAAATCGCTCCAACTTAGACCTCCATCCTCAGAAAGGCTAATTTTTCGTGTTCTTTTTGTTCTATCATAGTTCCTCATATTGAGCAATAGCTTTCCATCATCCAGTTCAACAACTGTACATTCATTTACCTGATGTTGGGGTGTGCTTCCACCAATCACCCATGATTTTCCATGATCATCAGAGTATATAATATGGCTATAGTAATGTTTTGTTTCTGCTTCAATATGGTCACATGGAATGACTAAGCGACCTTTATACTTACCTTTTTCAAGTTGTATACCATGAACAGGACCTGTGGCGTACCAGGTCCAGTTATTCAACTTAGTTGTTTCTGTGATTTCTTTAGCCCCCGACCATGTTTTCCCGTCATCCTTTGAAGACAGTACAAAAACTCTTCTGCTATCCTCGCTAGTTTGGTCAATGATACGGGATTCATGGTCAGATCCGAGGTTCCAGGTAGATAAAAGCCATATTGTCCCAGTGCTTACATCTACTACCGGGGCAGGGTTTCCACAAACGTTTTCACCGCCATCCCAAATTACTTTCAAAGGTTCCCAGGATAATCCATTATCAGTTGATCGTTTAACAACAAGATCAATATCCCCTGTATCTGAACACCCATTTCTTCTTCCTTCTGCAAAAGCCAGTAAGGTTCCTTTGTTGCTAGTAACTATTGCGGGAATTCTATAACAGGCATATCCCTCCTCACCTTGTTGAAAAATCACTTGTTCAATTTCAGGGACTTCATTACAGGCAGTAAATAATATCAGGAAAAAAACAGGAACTAAATTTTTCATGCGTATTTGCTTTGTGCTGTAAATATAGAAAAAGGGCCTAGGTAAACCCTACCCTTCTCAATTATTTGAGGAAATTGATTGTAAATAATGTCAACTATTTTACAATTATGTTTTTGTTTAGCCAAAAGGATTCGTGGAATTCTGCTCAAATTTAGTCTCGGACAATTGTGATACATCCACCTTATCAATAAAATTGGAATCAGCTAGATTGTTCAATATTTATAAATGGAAAACAACTCATTTAAGAGTTAATAAGTTACGTTAACAAACTCAACCGCAACAATTTTATTTAACAATAATTTTTGGCAGACGATTTGCAATAGAGGGGTAGAAGTTACAATTAAAATTAAATGCCATGAAAAAACTTATCCTATTATCCCTAATCCTGGCAGCCGGATTAACTGCCTATCCACAGAGCTCCAGATCATCAAGGGAAGCAAAAAGCAGTAAAAGCAAATCATCACAGGTTTCGAGTCGTTCATCCTCTAATAAAGGATCGTCTTCAAAAGCTGTTAGTAGTAGATCGACAAGTACGCAAAAAAAGACTAGCGCTGTTAAGTCGGGCAATTCTTCATCAAGATCTACTTCAGCAGTTAAATCGGGTAATTCATCTTCAAGGACTTCTTCAGCAGTTAAATCTGGTAATTCCGGATCCAGAACTTCGAGGAATGCCATAGGAAGTTCTTCGAGTAGCAGAAGTGGACAGTCTGCTTCTTCTGCACAAAGATCTTCAAGAAGTGCAGTTAAGTCGGATAACAGCAAGCTTAACCAAAGCAAAAGTTCTCGCTCAGCAGTTCCCACAAAAGTAAAGACCAGCGATAGAGCTCGTTCACAAGGTAATGATGTTAAAAGCAGGAATGATGATGGAAATAATTCTGCTAACAGAAATACCAGTAGTTCATTTAACAGATCAAACCGTCAGGGAAGCAAAGCTTATGTTAGCAATGATGGTAGAGAATTTAAGCATCAAAACGATGAAGTATTCACCAGATCAAGATACCGTACTGATTACCGTGACATAAACAGTCTTCGCAGGTCGAACGATTTTATTAGAGTGCATAACAACTATAACAATTGGTATAGTCATAGGCATGCAAGAAGGGTAGTTGTTCACAATCATTACTATCGTCCATTAGCTCTTGACATACGTATGGTAAGATATCCATATCGTAGGCCTGTTCATCTGGATCTCTGCTGGACTCCTCATCTTCATCACAGCTTTGTTTACTATTACCCTCTGCATAATAATTGGAATAACATTAGTTATGGTGACTACATTGAAACTGCATCTTCATATGAGGCTATGAATTATGCTGGAACAGTTAAGAGGGTTTATGGAAAGGTTGAGGAAGTTTATTATTCTCCTGAGGACAAAACTTATACTCTATACTTTGGTGCACCATATCCATACCATGATTTCAGTGTTGTTGTTCCGAGGAATGTAGCAAAAAGCTTTAGTTGGAGTCCATCCTGGTATTTTGAAGATGAGCACGTATGGGCTGTAGGTTTAATAGAAATGTGGGAGGGAAAACCTGAGATAGTTTTACATGACGAACAGCAAATAAGGAGATACTAAGACAGTTAGCTTTTAGAATATAGCCACTAGGCCAAGGGGTCGTTTCAGACAACTGAGACAGCCCCTTTTATTTTTTTAAACATTTCTAAGGCTGTTAACCAATGATCAGGCAAAGGAGCTTGCAACAAAAGCCTTTCATTATTTATTGGGTTGATAAAACTCAGCTCCTTGGCGTGAAGAAACATTTGGGGTAAATCGAGTTTTTCTTTAAAAAATTTGTTGTGAGCACGATCACCATATCGCCTGTCGCCGATAATTGGATAAAAAATGTGTTTTAGATGTCTTCGAATCTGATGCCTCCTGCCAGATTCGGGTATTACATTCAATAAACTATAACGAGCTGTATCAAATATTCCTACCTCCTCATTTATTTCAGTTCTTGCTATAGTTGTAAAACCAGTCATTGCAGATTTTTTCTCTTCTTTCCTTCCTTGAGGAACCGGGTAATTAATTCTTAATACATCAGGAGGATAGCCTCTTACGATAGCAATATATTTCTTTGTAAAGGCT